>DATDED010000143.1:0-14324 GCA_036523455.1 Gemmatimonadales bacterium | reverse complement strand
CGGGTGTCGGAGGTAGCGGCGCTTCCCGCGGTGCGGGAGTGGGTGAACGCCCAGCAACGCCGGGCGGTGGCGGAACACCCCGAGGGGGTCGTGGTGGACGGGCGGGACATCGGCACCGTCGTCTTCCCGGACGCTCCGCTCAAGGTGTTTCTCACCGCCAGTCCCGACGAGCGAGCGCGGCGCCGCCTGAGCCAGCGCGGCGTCGGCGTGGACGAAGCGCGTATCGCCCGTGAGAGTGAGACGCTGGCGGCCCGGGACCGGGTCGACGCGAGCCGTCCCGTAGCGCCGCTGCGACCGGCGCACGATGCTGTTCTGCTCGATTCGACCGCGCTGTCCCTGGACGAACAGGTGGCGCGAGTCGTTGCGCTGGCGCACGAACGTCTCCCTGGGTAAGCTTCCCCGTGTTCACGGCCCCGGGACGGTGCTCCGGGGCCTGCGCGTCAAACCCACAACCAAACCGGTAACCGATGCTGGCCGAAGCTCCCGACGTCGCTGATTCCTCTCCCGAACCACCTCCCAAGAAGCGCCCCCATTCCCCGATTCGCATTCTCCCCGGCATGGACGAGCAGTACACGCCGGAGGAGATCGCGGGCATGTCGGAGATGTACGAGGGAACGCTCTCCAACATCGAGGAAGGGGAGATCGTCAAGTCGAAGGTGCTCCGCGTCACGGATGCCGCCGTCATTCTCGACGTCGGGTTCAAGTCCGAAGGCGCCGTCCCGATCGACGAGTTCAAGGACCCCAAGAGCCTCAAGGAAGGCGACGAGGTGGAGGTCTACCTCGAGCACCTCGAGGACCAAGAGGGCGCGGTCGTGCTTTCGAAGAAGAAGGCCGACTTCATGCGCGTGTGGGAGCGGATCCGCGAGGCGTTCGAGAAGGACGAGCCGGTGACCGGCGCTCTGGTCAAGAAGATCAAGGGCGGTGTGGTGGTGGACCTGATGGGGGTGGACGCGTTCCTCCCGGGCAGCCAGATCGCGCTGCGCCGCGTGCCGAACATCGACGAGCTGCTCGGCCAGAGCTACGAATTCAAGATCATCAAGCTCAACAAGCGGCGCCGCAACATCGTGGTGTCGCGCCGCGTGCTGCTCGAGGCCGAGCGCAAGACCAAGCGCGAAGTCCTGATGAAGGAGCTGCAGGTCGGCCAGGTGCGCACCGGCGTCGTGAAGAACATCACCGACTTCGGCGCCTTCATCGACCTGGGCGGCGTGGACGGACTACTCCACATCACCGACATGAGCTACGGTCGCGTGTCCCATCCGAGCGAGATGGTGCGCCTGGGGCAGGAGCTCCAGGTCAAGATCCTGGACATCGACTGGGAGCGCGAGCGCATCTCGCTCGGCTTGAAACAGCTCCAGGAGCATCCCTGGAAGGACGTGGCCGCGAAATACCCGGTCGGCACGCGCGTTCAGGGCAAGGTGGTGTCGATCACCAACTACGGCGCGTTCGTCGAGCTCGAGCCCGGGATCGAAGGTCTGGTGCACATCTCCGAGATGAGCTGGACGCGCAACGTGCGGCACCCCTCGAAGATCGTGTCGATCGGCGAGACCATCGAAGCGGTGGTGCTCAAGGTGGACGAAGGGGACGAGAAGATCTCGCTCGGCATGAAGCAGACCGAGCAGGATCCGTGGATGGCGCTGCCCCAGAAGTACCCGGTCGGGACGCGTCTCAAGGGGAAGGTGCGCAACCTCACGTCGTTCGGCGCCTTCGTGGAAATCGAGCCCGGCATCGACGGCCTGATTCACATCTCCGACATGTCGTGGACCAAGCGGGTCCAGCATCCGTCCGAGGTGGTGAAGAAGGGCGACGAGGTCGACGTGCTCATCCTGAATGTGGACGCCGAGAACAAGCGCATCTCGCTCGGCCTGAAGCAGGCGCAGGACGATCCCTGGCTGCGGATCGGCGAGACCTATCCGGTCGGCACCGAGCTGCGCGGCCGCGTGCTGCGCTTGATGGACAAGGGTGTGGTCGTGGACATCGGCAACGACATCGAGGGGTTCATCCCGATGTCGCAGCTCGGCATCCCCGAGCTGCACAACCCCGCCGATGCGGTGAAGGAAGGCCAGGCGGTGGATCTGAAGGTGCTGGAGGTGGACCCGATCCATCATCGCATCGTGCTCGCCGCCACGAGCTTCCCGCCGGAAGAGGCATCTGAAGCGCCCAAGGCAGAGGTATCGGAAGCGCCCAACGCAGAGGCACGGCCGGACGCGTAGGCGCATAGGCGCTCGGCGGTTGCGAGGTTCGAGGGGTCAGGCCCGGCATGGGATCCTGACCCCTCGGTGTGTGGCGTGGCTTCCTGCCCGTCCGGGCGTCTGCTTGTAGATTCCCGCCCTATGTCCATGAGAGAGAAGCTCGATCTCCTGCAGCAGAAGCGGACCGCCTCAGAGCAGGGCGGCGGCGCCGATCGCATCGCCACGCAGCACAAAAAGGGCAAGATGACAGCGCGCGAGCGCCTCGATGTGCTGCTCGATCCCGGCTCCTTCACGGAGCTCGACCGGTTCGTCGTGCATCGATCGACCGATTTCGGACTCGCGGAGCAACAGATCCCGGGCGACGGGGTCGTCACCGGCTGGGGGCGCATCGAGGGGCGGCTGGTGTACGTGTTCGCCCAGGACTTCACGGTCTTCGGCGGCTCGCTCTCGGAGACGCACGCCGAGAAGATCTGCAAGGTCATGGATCTCGCGGTGCGCAACGGCGCCCCCATCATCGGCCTGAATGATTCGGGCGGCGCGCGCATCCAGGAGGGGGTCGCCTCGCTCGGGGGGTACGCCGACATCTTCCTGCGCAACACGCTCGCATCGGGCGTGGTCCCGCAGATCAGCGCGGTGCTCGGCCCCTGCGCTGGAGGGGCGGTGTACAGTCCCGCCATCACCGACTTCATCTGCATGGTGCGGGGCATCTCCTACATGTTCGTGACCGGGCCGAACGTCGTGAAGACGGTGACGCACGAGGAGGTGGATTTCGAGCAGCTGGGCGGTGCCGACGTCCACGGTGCCACGTCGGGCGTGGCGCACTTCGTGTACGACTCGGAGCTCGAGTGCCTCACGGCGCTCCGCACGCTGCTCTCCTACCTGCCGTCCAACAACCTCGAGAGCCCACCAGTGCGCGGTTCGGCCGACCCCCCGGACCGGCGGGACGAAGCCCTGCTGGACATCGTCCCCGACGAGGCGAACAAGCCCTACGACATGCACGACGTGATCCGTCGCGTGGTGGACGGGGGCGAGTTTCTCGAGGTGCACGCCGACTACGCGACCAATCTGGTGGTCGGCTTCGCGCGCCTGGCGGGCCGCTCGGTGGGGATCGTGGCGAACCAACCGGCGAGCCTGGCCGGCGTCCTCGACATCAGCGCGTCGCTCAAGGGCGCCCGTTTCATCCGCTTCTGCGATGCGTTCAACATCCCGCTGGTGACGTTCGAGGACGTTCCGGGATTCCTCCCCGGTGTGTCGCAGGAGCACGGCGGGATCATCAAGCACGGCGCCAAGCTGCTGTTCGCCTACTGCGAGGCGACGGTCCCCAAGCTCACGGTGATCACCCGCAAGGCCTACGGCGGGGCCTACGACGTGATGAGCTCGAAGCACATCCGGGGGGACTACAACGTCGCCTGGCCGACCGCCGAGATCGCCGTCATGGGCGAGCGCGGCGCCGTGGAGATCCTCTACAAGGGGGAGGCGACCGAGGAGCGGGTGGCCGAGTACCGCACCAAGTTCGCCCACCCCTATCTTGCGGCGGGCCGCGGCTTCCTGGACGACGTGATCGACCCGCGGGACACCCGTCCGCGTCTCATCGAGGCGCTGACCTCGCTGGAGACCAAGCGGGACCGGAATCCGCCGAAGAAGCATGGGAATATCCCGCTGTGAAGCGGCTATCGGCTATCGGCTGTCGGCCAGGCGCCCAGCCGATAGCCGATAGCCGATAGCCGATGACGCTCGCTCGCATTCTCGTCGCCAACCGCGGCGAGATCGCGCTGCGGATCATCCGCGCCTGTCACGAAGAAGGATTCGAGGCGGTCGCGGTCTATTCCGACGCCGACCGGCTCTCCCCGCACGTGCGCGCCGCGAACGACGCGGTGCGATTGGGGCCGCCGCCGGCGGCCGAGTCCTACCTCAACATCGGCAAGCTGATCGACGCGGCGCAGCGCACCGGGTGCCACGCGATCCACCCGGGGTATGGGTTCCTGTCTGAACGGGCCACCTTCGCCCAGGCCGTCACGGACGCGGGACTGGTGTTCGTGGGACCCTCCGCGGCGGCGATCCGCGCGATGGGCGACAAGACCGAGGCGCGGCGCCGCATGCAGCACGCCGGGGTTCCCGTGGTGCCGGGAATCGCCCGCGCGCTGCGCGATGCGGCGGACGCGGCACTCGAGGCCGAGCGCATCGGGTTTCCCGTGCTGCTGAAGGCGTCGGCGGGGGGTGGCGGGAAGGGGATGCGGGTGGTGCTGGGCGCGGCCGAGATGCCCGGCGCGTTTCAGGCGGCGCGAAGCGAGGCCGTCAAGGCGTTCGGCGAGGGGAGCCTCTACCTCGAGCAGTATGTCGAGCGCCCGCGGCACGTCGAGATCCAGGTGCTCGCCGACATGCACGGGCGCGTGGTGTCGCTGGGCGAGCGGGAATGCAGCATCCAGCGCCGCCACCAGAAGCTCATCGAGGAGGCGCCCTCCGTGGCGGTCACGCCGGGGTTGCGCCGGCGCATGGGGGAGGCGGCGACGGCGGCGGCGAGCGCCGTCGGATACTGCAGCGCGGGCACGGTCGAGTTCCTTCTGGCGCCCGACGGTGAGTTCTACTTCCTGGAGATGAACACGCGCATCCAGGTCGAGCATCCCGTGACCGAGCTCGTCTACGGCGTCGACCTGGTGCGCGAGCAACTGCGCATCGCCGCCGGCCAGCCGATGCGGGTGGCCGCCGGTCTGCTCCAGCCGCGCGGCCATGCGATCGAATGCCGCATCACGGCCGAGGATCCGTTCGACGGGTTCCTGCCGGCGACCGGCACGGTGCAGTACCTGCGGGTGCCGGGCGGGCCGGGTATTCGGTGGGACAGCGGCGTGGAATCGGGCAACGAGGTCACGCTCTACTACGATCCCCTGCTGGCAAAGCTCATCGCCTGGGGCGAGAATCGCGCGGCCGCATTGCAGCGGATGGAGCGCGCGCTGCGCGAGCTGGTGATCGTGGGGATTCCCACGTCGCAGGTGTTCCATCTGCGCGTGCTCGCCGATCCCGAGTTCCGGCGCGGCGAGTTCGACATCACCTATCTCGACCGCGCCGGCGCGCGGCTGCTCGCCGAGCCGGTCAGCGATCCCCTGGTCCGGCCGGTCGCCATCGTCGCGGCGCTGCTCGCCGAGGCGCACCGCAGCAGCGGCGCCGGGGGAGGACCGGCGGTCCGCGCGCCGTCCCCCCAGCCTGCCTGGCTGACCGAGGCGCGCCGGGAAGGACTGCAGTGACCGCCGAAGTAGTGGCGGTTTCGGGGATCGCCGCGGGCGGGGACGGGGTGGGCCGGCTGGGCGATGGCCGGGCGGTCTTCCTGCCGCGCACCGCGCCGGGGGAGCGGGTGACGGTGCGGGCGGGAAGCCTGCGCATGCACCGCACGTTCGCGCGCGGCGAGGCCGCCGAAATCGTCGAACCCGCAGCGGCGCGGGTTTCACCGGCCTGCCCGCATTACGTCGCCGACCATTGCGGCGGCTGCCAGCTGCAACATCTGTCGTACGAGGCGCAACTTCAGGCGAAGCGGACGATCGTGGGGGACGCGCTGCGGCGTATCGGCAAGCTCGACATTCCCGACCCCGACATCACGGCGGCGGGCGAGCAGTGGCGCTACCGGACCAAGATCAGCCTCGCGGTGAGGCAGCGGCGGGGAAGGAGCCGGGAGGATGCGGTGCCGCTCGTCGTCGGTTTCCATCCGTACGACAGTCCGGAGCGGGTATTTCCCCTGGTCGACTGCCTCATCGCGGACGCGCGGTTGATGTCGTTGTGGCGGCAGCTGCAGTCCCATCTCCAGCTGCTCCCCGAGGGCGCCACGCGCCTGACGCTGCGGCTCGGCCGAGAGGGAACGCGGCATCTCGTGGTGGAATCCGCGGGCGCGCCATGGGCATCGCGCACGGCCGATCAGCTGCGCGATGCATTGATCCAAGCGGAAGGGGCCGGCGAGGTCGTGTGCTGGTGGCATCCGGTGGATGGGGCACCGCGTGTGGTCGCCGGGCCGGCCACGGGGTTTCCGGCGACGGCGTTCGAAGAGGTGAACCCGGAGATGGGCACTGCCGCCCGTCGTTGGGCGGTGGAGGGACTCGGGGACGTGCGTGGAAAACAGGCGTGGGATCTCTACGGCGGCATCGGGGATACGGCGCTGTTGCTGGCCGAGCGCGGTGCGCGTGTCGTCAGCGTGGACGCCGACGAGAAGGCCGTGGCCTGGGCGCGTGGCAGGTCCGATCTCGCCGCGTTCGGCGATCGAGTGCGCTGTATCGCCGGTCAGGCCGAGGACTTGCTGTCCGGGCTCCCCGAGCCGCAGGTGGTGGTGGTGAACCCTCCGCGGTCCGGTTTGCACTGGGACATCACGCTGCGGTTGACGGGCGATCCCGTGTCGAGCCTCGCCTACGTGTCGTGTGACCCGGCGACGCTCGCCCGAGACCTGCAGCGCCTCAGCGTGAACTACCAGGTACGTGCGGTGCAGGCGTTCGATCTGTTTTCGCAAACGGCCCAGGTGGAGACGGTGGTGCATCTCGAGGCTGCGCGGTGAAGTACTACGTCCGGATCGGAACCCGCACGGTGGAGCTGGAGGTGGACGGCGGCCGCGTGAATGTCGACGGGGCCTGGCTCGAGGCGCACCTGGCGGCCATTCCCGGCACGCCGCTCTATCACCTGCTGCTTGCCGGGGAGTCGTGGACCGTCGCCGCACAGCCGCTGCCGGGACGCGGTGAGGGCGGCGGGGCGCGCTGGGCATTGGGGGCGGTGGGGGAGCGGGCCGAGGTGGAGGCCGTGGATGAACGGACGCGGGCGATCCAGGCCCTCACGGGCCGCAAGGCGGGCGGGCCATCCGGGGGCGTGGTGCGGGCGCCGATGCCGGGATTGGTGGTGCGCGTGGAAGTGCTGGAAGGCCAGCAGATCGGCGCTGGAGCCCCGCTGGTCGTCGTGGAGGCGATGAAGATGGAAAACGAGCTGCGTGCCCAGCGGGCCGGGCGGGTCGTGAAGGTGCACGTCCGGGCGGGAACGGCCGTGGAGAAGGGGACCGCGCTCGTGACGTTGGAACCCTCAAGTTGACAGGGCCTTAGCGCCCCGGGTATACTGCCAGTCTGTCAAAAATCGGGACGACACTGGTAGCCATGAAGACGTTCACGTTGCGCAAGGAAGACGTCACGCACCAATGGTTCGTGGTGGACGCCGCCGGGCAGCCGCTCGGCCGTCTGGCGAGCCGTGTTGCGCAGATCCTGCGCGGAAAACACAAGCCGACCTTCACGCCGCACCTGAACAGCGGTGATGCCGTGATCGTCATCAACGCCGAGCAGGTGAAGCTCACGGGCCGGAAGCTCGAACAGAAGCGCTATTTCCGGCACACCGGGTACATGGGCCACGAGCGGTTCAAGCCGGTCAAGAACGTGCTGGCCACGCATCCGGAGCGGGTGATCGAGCAGGCGGTGTGGGGGATGCTCCCCAAGACCACGCTGTCGCGACAGCACGTGAAGCAGATGCTCAAGGTGTACGCGGGACCGACGCACCCACACGCGGCGCAGCAGCCGCAGCCGCTCCTGCTCGAGGGGACGAAATGACTGAGACGCCGGAGCTGCGCTGGCACGCCGTCGGGCGCCGCAAGGAGAGCGTGGCGCGGGTGTACCTGACGCCGGGCTCGGGAAAGTGGAACATCAACGGCCGGACGCTGGGGGACTTCTTCCCGCGCGCCTCACTCGTGTCGCACATTCAGCAGCCGTTCACGGCGACCGACACGCTGGGCGCGTTCGATGTGAAGGGGATCTGCCGCGGCGGTGGCGTCACGGGCCAGGCGGGAGCGATGCGGATGGGCATCGCGCGTGCGCTGTGCTTGGCCGACGAGCAGCACCGCAAGAAGTTGCGGGAGCAAGGACTGTTGACGCGGGACCCGCGGGCGGTGGAGCGGAAGAAGCCGGGACGGGCGGGGGCACGGAAGCGGTTCCAATTCTCGAAGCGGTAGAAGAAGCGGCTATCGGCTATCTGCTGAGCCGATAGCCGATAGGTGATAGCGCAGTTCAAATACTCACGTCGCCCGATTTGGAGCTGGGTCCCTGCCTTGCAGGGTGGCTTCGAAGATGACGGCGGCGGCGGACCAAAACCCACGAAAGGGAGTGCATGACGCATCCTCAGGTGCAGGATCTGCTGGAAGCCGGTGTGCATTTCGGCCACCAGACGCGACGGTGGAATCCGAAAATGCGCCGGTTCATCTTCGCCGAGCGCTCCGGGATCTACATCATCGATCTCCAGAAGACGCTGCGTCAGCTGGAGCAGGCCCAGGAGCTGCTGCGGCAGGTCGTGCTGCGCGGCGAGGGCGTGCTGTTCGTCTGTACCAAGAAGCAGCTGAAGCTCATCATCCAGGGTGAGGCGCAGCGCGCCGGCGGTTTCTGGGTCACGGAGCGCTGGCTCGGTGGAACGCTCACCAACTTCCAGACGATCAAGAAGCAGATCAAGCGGTTGAAGGACCTGGAGCAGGGCGCGGCGGAAGGGGAGTTCGAGCACTACACCAAGAAGGAGCAGCTGCTGCTGGACCGGGAGCGCGTGAAGCTCGACAAGAATCTGTCGGGCATCAAGCAGATGGGACGCCTGCCGGGCGCGCTGTTCGTGGTCGACGCGAAGAAGGAGCGGATCGCGGTCGCCGAGGCGAACAAGCTGGGGATCCCGGTGGTGGCCATCGTGGATACCAACGCGGATCCGGACTTGATCACCGTGCCGATCCCCGGCAACGACGACGCGATCCGCGCGGTATCGCTGCTCGCGGTGGCGGTTGCGGAGGTGATCTCGGAGGCGCGGCGCCAGCAGCCGATGCGCGATGCCTCCGAGGACGCGGAGGCCGTGACGTATTCGACGGAGACCGGGGTCGAGACGGAAGCGGAGAGCGACCGGAAGAAGCGTCCGGCGCGCCGCAAGCGGCGGCCCAAGCCCGAAGCGATCGCGGCGCGGCTCAAGGCGGAGGACGCGCCGGCGACGGAGCCAGCGGCTGAGCCAGCGGCAGGGAGCGAGTCCTAACCCCATCCCGGGGAGGGTCGTGATTCACTCGACCGACTTCGCCGCCCTTCGAGCCAGACGGCAGGGGGGCGGCGTTCTTATGAGGAGTGACCGGAGATGACGACCGTGAAAGAGATTCCCGCGAAACTCGTGGCGGAGCTGCGTGCCAAGACCGGCGCAGGCATGATGGACTGCAAGAAAGCGCTGGAGGAATCCGGCGGCGACATGGCCAAGGCGGAGGAGATCCTGCGGGTCAAGTACGCCGGCAAGGCCGAGAAGCGGGCGGCCAAGGCGGCGGGCGAAGGCCTGATCGAGTCCTACGTCCACTTCAACGGCAAGGTCGGCGTTCTGGTGGAGCTGAACTGCGAGACGGACTTCGTCGCGCGGACCGACGATTTCCGCGCTCTCGCCAAGGATGTGGCGCTGCAGATCGCCTCGGCCAAGCCGATCACCGTGCGCGTCGAGGACCTGCCGGCCGAGGTGGTCGAGCGGGAGCGGCGCATCTACGAGGCGCAGGTGATCGAGCAGAAGAAGCCGGAGAATATCCGGCCCAAGATCGTCGAGGGCATGTTGAAGAAGTTCTATCAGGAGAACGTGCTGCTGGAGCAGTCGTTCATCAAGGACGACAAGCAGACCGTCGGCGATCTGGTCCGGGCGCTGGCGGCCAAGACCGGCGAGAAGGTCGAGGTGCGTCGCTTCACGCGCTTCGAGCTCGGGGGCGAGTAGCGTGGGCCAGCTCGCCTACCCGCGGGCACTGCTCAAGATCTCGGGCGAGGCGCTGGCCGGCGGCGAGCGCAGCGGGATCGATTTCGGCGTCATCGACCGGCTGGCCACCGAGCTCGTAGAGGTGTCCGCGACCGGGGTGCAGCTCGGCCTGGTGGTGGGCGGCGGCAACATCGTGCGCGGCGCGGCGGCGAGCGACCAGGGCATGGACCGTGTCTCCGCGGACTACATGGGGATGCTGGCCACGGTCATCAACGCGCTGGCGCTCCAGGACATCATGGAGAAGAAGGGCCTCAACACGCGCGTCATGACGGCGATCCGGATGGAGGCGCTGGCCGAGCCCTACATCCGGCGCCGGGCCGTGCGGCATTTCGAGAAGGGCCGCATGGTCATCTTCGCGGGGGGCACGGGAAACCCGTACTTTTCCACCGATACGGCCGCGGTGTTGCGGGCGCTGGAAGTGGAAGCGCGCGTGATCCTGAAAGCGACGAACGTCGACGGCGTTTACACGGCCGATCCCAAGAAGGACCCGACCGCCCGCTTCCTGCCCGAGCTGTCGTTCCAGGAAGCGCTGGTGAACGGGTACGCCGTCATGGACGCCAATGCCTTCGGGCTGTGCAAGGAGAACCGGCTACCGATCGTGGTGTTCAACATCAACCAGCCCGGCGCGACGGCCAGGGTACTGGCCGGCGAGCGCGTCGGCACCATCGTGCAATGACTCTCGGGGACTACACCAAGCAGGCGCGGGCGGCGATGGACAAGGCGGTGGAGGCGGTGCGACGGGAGTTTTCGACCGTGCGCACGGGCAAGGCGACCACGTCGCTGCTCGATCTCGTGAAGGTCGAGGCGTACGGCAACGAGATGCCGCTGAACCAGGTGGCGAGCGTCGCCGCGCCCGAGCCGAAGCTCCTCACCGTCCAGCCGTGGGACAAGGGCCTCCTCAAGGCGGTCGAGAAGGCGATTCTCGCGTCCGATCTCGGACTCACGCCATCGAACGACGGCAACCTGATTCGTATCCCGCTGCCGCCCCTGAACGAGGAGCGTCGCCGGGAGCTGGTGAAGGTCGTCCACAAGTTCGCCGAGGAGGGTCGGGTAGCCATCCGGCATGCCCGCACCGAGGCGATCGGGCGAATCAAGAAGGCGGAGCACGTGTCCGAGGACGAGAAGAAGCACGCCGAAAAGGACGTGCAGAAGCTGCACGACGATCACTTGAAGCTGGTCGAGGACGCGGTCAAGTCGAAAGAGGCCGAGATCATGGAAGTCTGATGGGCGACGACCTCCTGGCGCAGATCCGGCTGCATGGCGGGGTGCCGCGCCACGTCGCCATCATCATGGACGGGAACGGCCGCTGGGCGCGCGAACGACATTTGCCGCGCCCGCTCGGGCACCGCGCCGGAATGAAAGCGGTGCGGGAGGTCGTCGAGGGCGCCATCGAGGCGGGGGTCGAGGTGCTGACCCTGTTCGCGTTCTCCGAAGAAAACTGGAAGCGTCCCGCTCCCGAGATCTCGGCGCTGATGGACCTGCTCGAGGAATACATTGGGTCCGAGATCAGCGAGCTCGTCTCGCAGCAGGTCCGCGTGAGCGTGCTGGGCGATCGGGGGCGGCTGACTCCCGGCGGTCGTACGGCGGTCGAGCGGGTGGAGCGCGAGACGTCCGGTGGGACGCGGCTGGCCCTCAATCTCTGCATTTCATATTCCTCGCGCACTGAGATCGCCCACGCGGCGCGGCTCCTGGCCGAAGAAGTACTGCGGGGCACGCGGCGGCTGGAAGAAGTGGACGAGCAGGCGCTCGCGGCGCGGCTGTACACAGCCCCCTGGGGCGACCCCGACCTGCTGATCCGCACCTCGGGCGAGCAGCGCATCTCCAACTTCCTGCTGTGGCAGCTGGCCTACGCGGAGCTGTACCTCACGCCGGTCCTGTGGCCCGACTTCACGCGGCGCACGCTGTTCGAGGCGATCCTCGACTACCAGCGGCGCGAGCGACGCTTCGGAGCCGTGAAGACGGGATGACGGGGAATCTGTTCCAGCGCATCGCCTTCGCGGTCGTGGCGATTCCCGCAGCGGTGGCAGTGGTGTGGTGGGGTGGGTGGCCGCTGGCGGTGGTCCTGGCGGTGCTCGGCGTGCTCGGCGCCAGGGAAGTGTACGACCTCGCCCGGCGGCAACAGATCGATCCGCTCGACGGCATCGGCCTCGCGGCCGCCGCGGTGATCCCGCTGGCGACGTACTGGGCCAAGGGCTCGGAGACGCGCTGGGCCGAGCCCGCGCTGTTCGTCGGCGCCCTGTGGCTACTCGCCGTGCTGGGACTGGCGACGCGCACCCGCGGACCCCAGGGGCGGCCGCTCCCCGCCGTCGCCATCACCGTGTTCGGCGCCCTGTACGCCTCGGCACTGCCATCGTTTGCGATCGCCATCCGCCACGGCGCCCACGCCGGCGTCAAGAGCTGGCCGCTCGCGGCCCTGGTGCTGCTGCCGCTGGTGCTGACGTGGATTTGCGACACGGCGGCGATGGCCGCGGGGCACCTGATCGGCGGGCCCAGGCTCGCTCCCGTGCTGTCGCCCAAGAAGACGTGGGCCGGGGCGATCGGGGGATTCGTGGCATCCGTGGCCGGGGCACTGCTCCTCGGCGGGTGGGTACTCCCGCGGTTGGGGCTGGCGCTGGGGACGGCGCAACTCGCGCTCGTGGGCGGCGCGGTCGGTGTCGTGGGCCAGTTCGGGGACGTCGCGGAGTCGCTGCTCAAACGCGAAGTGGGAGTGAAGGACTCCTCGCACCTGATCCCGGGGCACGGCGGCGTGCTCGACCGGCTCGACTCGCTGTACTTCGTCATCCCCGTGTCGGCCGGGCTGTTCCGCCTGCTGGGTCTCGTATGACGATCGGGGTCGCGGTGCTCGGCTCGACCGGCTCGATCGGCTGCTCGACCCTGGCGGTGCTCGAACGGCACCGCGACCGGTTCCGCGTCGTCGCGCTCACCGCGCACTCGAACGCCGAGCTGCTCCGTGTCCAGGCGCAGCACTGGGCACCGGCCTACGTGGGGCTCGTCAACGGAGGGAAGGGGGAAGCGGGAAGGGGGAAGGGGACGGCTTGCCTAGTGGAAGCGGCGACGCATCCGGACGCGCAGATCGTCGTGAACGGAATCGTGGGCGCGGCGGGGCTCGAGGCGACGCTCGCCGCGCTGCGCGCCGGCAAGCGGGTCGCGCTGGCGAACAAGGAAACCCTGGTGATGGCCGGCGAGCTCGTGATGCGCGAGGCGCGCACCGGCGGTGGGGAAGTCGTGCCGGTCGATTCCGAGCACAGTGCCGTGCTGCAGTGCCTCACGGGCCGCGAAGCGCGGGACGTGTCGCGGCTGATTCTCACTGCGTCCGGCGGGCCGTTCCGCACGTGGGATCCGGCCCGCATCACCGGAGCCACGGTAGAGCAGGCCCTGCAGCATCCGACCTGGAAGATGGGCCGCAAGATCACGGTCGATTCGGCCACGCTCGTCAACAAGGCTCTCGAGGTGATCGAGGCGCATTTTCTGTTCGGCTTGGCGTACGCGCAGGTGGAGGTGGTCGTGCACCCACAGTCGGTCGTGCATGCCTTCGTCGAGTTCGTGGATGGCTCGGTGCTCGCCCAGCTCGGCTTTCCCAGCATGGAGCTGCCGATTCTCTACGCCCTCACGCACCCGGCGCGGGTCGCCGATCACGGGCCGCGCCGCTTCGACGCCCTGACGGCGGGAGGGGGCGCGCTCACGTTCGAGCCGGTCTCCGCGGCGCGGTTCCCCGCGTACACGCTGGGGAGGGCGGCGGGCACGGTCGGCGGCACGGCACCCGCGGTGTTCAACGCGGCCAACGAGGTCGCGGTGCAGGCGTTCCTCGACGGGCGCATTGCCCTGGGCCGTATCCCCGAGATCATCGAATGCGTCCTCGCCGACCACGCCGGCGGCGACGCCGGATCGCTGGAGGGGGTGTTGGCGGCTGATGCCCGGGCTCGGCGCCGGGCCCTGGAGGTGGCATGCTCGTAACGCTCGTGTCCTTCGCCATCATCGTCGGCGTGCTCATCTTCGTGCACGAGCTCGGCCACTTCGTCGCCGCGAAATCGCTCGGCATCCAGGTGCACCGCTTCTCCCTCGGCTTCGGCAAACCGATCGTGAAGTTCCAGCGCGGTGAAACGGAGTACATCGTCGCGGCGCTGCCGCTCGGTGGCTATGTGAAGATGGCCGGGCTCGAGGAAGAGGGGATGATGGGCGACGTGGAGGGTGGAAAGCCCGCCCAGCCGGTGGATCCCGCACGGGCATTCGACCGGAAGCCTCTGTGGGCCCGCATCATCGTGATCCTCGCCGGTGTGACGATGAACGTGGTCCTCGCATACGTGGTGTACGTCGTCCGGGCGGCCGGGGTCGGCCTGCCGGTGCTCGCCACGACGGAGGTCGACTCGGTGGTCGTGGCGGACCTGCCCGCGG
>DATDED010000142.1:0-9557 GCA_036523455.1 Gemmatimonadales bacterium | reverse complement strand
CGCGCCGGCGACCGCGACCGTGTTGGTGCCCGGCTGCCGCTGCACCGCCAGCACGATGGCGCGCGAGCCGTCGAACCAGCTCGCCGTCCGGTTGTCCTGCACGTCGTCCAGCACCCGCGCCACGTCCTGCAGCCGCACCGGCGCGCCGTCCTTGTAGGTCACCACCAGCTGCCGGAACTCCGGCGCGCTCTGGATCTGGCCGTCGGACAGGACCGTGTAGGCGCGGTGCGGGCCCCAGAGCGTTCCGGTCGGCACGTTGGGATTGCCCGCATCCACCGCGGTCGCCACCTCGTCGATCCCGATGCCCCGCGCCACCAGCGCCTGCGGATCGACCTGGATCCGCACCGCGTATTTCTGCGAGCCGAACACCTGCACCTGGGCGACGCCGTCCACGGTCGAGATGCGCTGGGCGAGGAAGGTTTCCGCGTACTCGTCCAGCGCCGACAGCGACAGCGTCGGCGAGCTCACGGCGAGGAACAGAATCGGCGAATCGGCGGGATTGACCTTGCGGAACGACGGCGGCAGCATGTCGCGCGGCAGCTGCCGCTGCACCTGTGAGATGGCCGCCTGCACGTCCTGTGCTGCGGCGTCGATATCGCGCGACAGAGTGAACTGCAGCGTGACCGACGTGCCCCCCTGCGTGCTGGTCGACGTCATCGCGTCGATGCCCGCGATCGTCGAGAACTGCTTTTCGAGCGGCGTCGCGACCGCCGCGGCCATCGTCTCCGGATTCGCGCCCGGGAGTCCGGCGTTCACCGTGATCGTGGGAAAATCCACGTTCGGCAGATCGCTCACCGGCAGCAGCCGGTAGCCCATCACACCGAACAGCAGAATCGCCAGCATCACGAGCGTGGTGGCGACCGGCCGGCGGATGAACAGTGCCGAGAGGTTCACTGCCGGCCCTCCCCCGGGTCCGTCTCGGTCCGGGGCCCGCTGCGGATCTCGACCCGGGCGTCCGGCGTGAGCCGCAGCTGCCCGTCGGTCACCACGAGCATCCCCGGCTCGAGTCCGGCGTCGATCACCGCCAGGCTATCTGCCCGGCGCCGTACGGTGACCGGCCGCTGCTTGGCGGTCCCGTCGGGGTCCACCACGAACACGAAAGTCCCCTGCTGCGCGTTGAGGATCGCCTGCTCCGGAATCACCAGGGCGTCGGCCTGGACGTCGAGCACCAGGGTCACGGCGACGAACGCACCCGGCCACAGCCGTCCGTCGCGGTTGGGGAACCGCCCTTTGAGCAGCACGGTGCCGGTACTCGAGTCGACGTGATTGTCCACGAACGACAGCTCGCCCGCGAATGTCGTCGAATCCTGCGCCGGCCGCGCTTCCACGCGCAACGTCTTGCCGGCGCGACGCTGCACGTCGGGAAGATCGGTCGCCGGCACGGCGAACCGCACCAGAATGGGCCGCAGCTGGTTGATGGTGACGAGGGGGGCCCCCTGGTTGGCGACCACCTGGTTGCCCTCGTGCAGCAGCAGGCCGCCGGTGCGGCCGGTGATCGGGGCCCGGATGGTCGCGTAGGAGAGGTTGAGCCGGGCCACCGTCAGCGCCGCCGAATCGGCCCGCACCGTCGCCGTCATCGCGTCGGCCGCCGCCTGCCGCGCCTGGTAATCCTCGTCCGTGACGTACTTGTCCTTCACGAGCGCCTGGTAGCGCGCGGCCTCCCGCACGGCGTTCTCCGCCTGTGCGACGTCCCGGCTCATGTTGGCTTCGGCCTGCAACAGCGCGGCGGCGAACGGTCTCGCGTCGATCTCGAACAGGACCTGCCCCTCCCCGACCTCCTCTCCCTCGGCGAAGCGGACCCGCTGCAGCATGCCGCCCACCCGCGAGGTCACCGCGACGGTGCGCATCGGCTCGACCGTGCCGGTCGCCTGGATCTCGTAGGGGACGGCCCGGCGTTCGACCCGGGCGACGCTCACGGGGATGCGAGGGGGACTGCCGGTCTGGCGCGACGAACAGGCGAGCGCCAGGAGGGCCGCCGGGAGCGCGCAGAGCAGGACAGACCGGAATCGGGACACAGGCGTATGCACATCCCTGACACAGGGTGAGTCGCGACGGCGACCGTATGCTTACGCACAACCCGGCCCCCGCGTGGAGACCGACGCGGGCGCGGGAAGCGGGCAACCGCCTGAAGATACCGGGTTTGGCTTACGGCCGCGCCAGGGCCTGTACCCGCGCGGCGTCCTGCTTGGTCAGGACGTCCTGGGTGCTGAGCGCCACATAGGCGGTGACCTGCCGGCCGGCCACCATCGCCGTGGGCGTGCCGGAGACCTGGTCGCGCCGCAGCAGGAACGTCCCTTCCTGCCCCACGGCGTACCGGGGCATGGTGCGCCAGGCGACGTCGAGCGATCCCGGGAAACGGACGACGACCCGCTGGTCGGCGGGGGCCGCGCCCTTGATCATCGTCTCCACGACCAGGACCGCCTCCTGCCAGACGGGATCGTGCTCGGTGACCCGGCGGCGCCCCCCCGGCACCGCGGCGAGCGACGCGGGCCGGATGGTCTCGACGCGTCCGACGACGATCATGTCCGCGGCGCGGATCCGCGCCTGCAACGTCGAGTCGCTCACCTGGCGCCGCACCCGCGACACGGAATCCTGCAACAACACGAGCGCCGCCGCCGATCGACGCACCGCCATCGTCTCATGGCCGACCTCCTGGACCGCCACGCCACGGCTGAACAACCACGCCCGGGTGTAGAAAGTGGCCTGCGCCCCCAAGGCAAGCACGCCGGCGGCCGCCGCCTCGACCGTCACGGTATCACCCGGCCGCAGGCACACGGCCGCCGCCTTCTCGAGCACGGCGTCCACCTTCACCGAGAGGGTCCGCTGGGAGACGGGGACGCCGGCCATCGAAGCCGCCCCGATGGCGGTGACGGTCCCGACGAAGATCAGGTCGGCCTGGCGCATCATCGCCATCCGGCTGCGCTGCGCCTCCAGCCGCGCGGGCACGTGCAGCAGCACCCCTGCCATGCCCAATCGCACCAGGTCGAGATAGCGAGCTCTCATGGAAGCACCGGCACGCTGAAGTAGAACGGATCGATGGAGACGGCGACGGCCGCGCCGCCGCCATCCAGCAGGCGGTGGGTGCCGAAGTCCGCGCTCCGTTGATACACCACGCCCTGGGGGAAGGAAGTGGAGTCCGGCGTGTTGTTCGCCGAGAAGACCCCGCGCAGATCCCCACCCACCGCCAGCAGCCCAGTGTAGTCGCCCAAATAGGGAAGAAAGTCGACGGCCGGCGTATTCGCCGGCACGGTCGCCAGCACGAGATCGCTGGTCGTGACGAAGCCGTCCTTGGACCGCTCGAGGTGCGTCACCCACCGACTCGTGGCGCCGCTGCCGCTGAGCTGCTGATACAGGAACCCCACCGTGCCGTTCTCGGCAACCGCGAGGCTGGCGTTGGTGGCGTTCACTACAGTCCGTATGTCGCCACTCCAGGTGGCGCCGCGGTCGATCGAGCGCCGCAGATGGATGGTGTAGATGTCCCCGGAGCCGACCCGGTCCGCCCACGCGACGTAGACCACCTCGCTGTGATTGGGGGCGACGGCGAGGGCGAGCGTGGACCCGATCCGCTCCTGGCCGAGCGTGGGCGCATTGGACCAGGGGATCGTCACGTTGCGCGCGACGATCCGGCCCGGGAGCCCGTCCCCCGGGTCCACCAGACTGCGGAATTTGTTGTTGCCGGCGGCGCCGGAATCGTCCCGGACCACGACCACGTCGCTTGTCGCCACGTTGCCGTCGAAACTCCGCCACCCGAAGTACGCCACGTACACGGTGCGGTCGGCGGCGACGCTGGGGCGGATGGACGGACCGTCCTGGTCGGCGGTGCCGCGGGTTTCGATGCGGTGCGTGGTGTAGCTCGTCCCGCCGTTCTGCGACACGTCCACGGTGGCCGTCTGTCCACCCGGCGCGTCGAAGTCGTTCATGCCGATGTAGACGCGGTCGGCCGTACCGACGCTGGTGGCGCGCACGAACGGCTGATCCACGTTGCCCCGGGACGCCTGCACGCTCATCGGCGTGAGCGAGAAGACGTCACCCGTCTTGAGCTCGTCGAGCACCAGATCCCCCGACATCGACAGGATGCCCGCATAGAGGTCGCCGCCGCCGCCGTCGAAGGCTTCGGTGATGTCGGCCGTCGTCACGTCGCTGGGGACGGTCGCCCGTAGCGCCCACGTCCGGCCGCTGTCCTGCGTGACGAAGATGGGGGCTGTGGTGCTGGACGAGCCGGCGGGGTTGGGCGTGAACGCCGAAGCGGCCATGACCGCGGAGTTCCCGGAGAGCGCCGCCAGGAACGGCTCGGCATCCTGAGCGGTCTCGCCGCTCAACGACGCCGGGATCATGTTCACGACCCGGGTGCCGGGCTGCACCTCTCCCCCCCCGCCCCCGTTCCCTCCTCCACCGCCCCCGTTGCATCCTGCGGCGACGACGACGGCGAGCACCGCTCCGATCCGCATGTTCCGTCCTCGTGGGTGCGAGCCAGCGGGCAAGTTGTCCCGCCGCATGGCGGCGCTCAAGGGGTCACATCACCTTCCGGCAGGTCACCGCCCCGCGACAGCACCCGCATCGCGGCGCGCGGAGACCGCACCGCGCGCCACAGCGGGAATTCACTCGCCAGGCTGGAGCCGTAGACGAGGCCGGAATACGCTCCGAACTCCGACCCCAGCCAGCGGTCGAAGATCCCCCAGCGCGCCAGGCCGTAGCCTCCGGGCTCGAGCAGCGCGAACACCAGCCGCCCCAGCGGCTGAGCGGTGGTCACGTAGAAGCTGCCGGCCGGCAGCGTGCGGCTCTCCCTGCCGTACTGTCCCGTCACCTGGAGCAGGTGGTGCCCCTGGAACTCCCGGGGACTCCAGGTGAGCTGGGTGATCCCGAGAACCTCGACGCTGTCGGTCCAGGACTCGGCGAGGCGCGCCACCTGCACGCCGTGCAGCCGCAGCACCCCGACGATCCCGGCGGCCGACGGCGGCAGGAAATAGCCCGCCGGGAGCGGCTGCGTGAGCGAATCGGTGAAGCGGTCGTTGACAGGAAGCCGGTAGGTACGCAGCGCGCCGGTCGGCAGGAGCCGCGGGCTCTCAGGCCCCCGCGTCGAGTCGGGATTGGGACGCATCACTTCGAGCACCACCGGCTCCTCCCCCCGGCCCGCGAGCCGGTAGGCGATGGCGAGCGCCGGCTGGGGCCGCTGCCCCGCGCCCTCGAGCGTGGTCAGGCGATCGGCCTCCCGCTCCAGGCGGCGGATCTCCTCGGCATGCAACGCGACGAATTCCAGCGTCTCCACGACGAAGTCGTGCGTGACCTGGATCCGGGTCTTGAAGTCGGCGTGGGAATACGCCTCGGAGAGAATGCCGATCCTCCCCCGCAGCCCAGCGTAGTTGGTCCCGTACCAACCGAGTGGGGCGTACGTGTCCCAGCTCTTGGGCGCGAGGGGGTCGTCCACGTTGCCGTAATCGAAGATCGGCTCGTGATAGCGATCCTGGAGCGTCTTCCGGATGGTGGGGAGCATCTGGTCCCGGGCGTACTGCGTCGGCCCCGGCGGCCCCACCGGATCGAGCGGCGGCGCGTAGGTGAGGAGGTACCCGTGGAGCGTGCCGTCGGTGGTATGGAGGTCCATCATCACCGCGGGGTCCCACGTATCGAAGACGCGCGCCAGCGAAGCTCGGGTCTCGGGCGCCTCGGCCTTGAAGTAGTCACGGTTGAGGTCGAGGTTCAGTCCATCGGGGCGCCGGCCCACCTGCTCCGGACCGTTCTGCTCCGACCGGTTCACTGCCTGCGGGCCCAGCGCGTCGTTGCCGTCGGGGTTGTAGTCGGGGGCCACGAGGAGCACCAGCCGGTCGAGCAGGGCATGCCGCGGCCCGCCGATCTCGCGCAGCAGCCCCAGCACGGCTTCTTTTCCCTCCACCTCGCCGCCGTGGATGTTCGCCTGGACGTACACGACCAGCTTGCCCGACGCGGCTGCTTCCGCCGGGGACGTCACGGCCGGGTCCGAGGCGATCACCAGATAGAGCGGCTTGCCGAGCGCGGTGACGCCCATGTTGGAAACGGTGATGGGCACGCCGGCGCGTTGCAGGCTATCGAGGAACGCGCCGACTTGGGCGTTCGTCGACGTGGCCGTGAAGTTGGTGCGCTCGGGGGTGGTTCTGGGCAGTTGCTGGGCGACGAGTGGGGATGCCGCCAACGGCACGAAGCAGAGGGTCTGGCGCAGAAACCACCGCATCGTCATCCTCGTGGGTCGGAATCCGGCGAATCTACCTGGAGGCGTCGTTGTCCGCTGAGCCCATGACCGCGGTTACACCGCGACGCCGCTGGCCCATCTCGTCCGCGGTGCTCATCGTCGCCAATGTCGTCCCATTGCTCGGCGTCCTGACCCACCACTGGACCGTGTTCGCGGTGGTGCTGCTCTATTGGTGCGAGAACGTCGTGGTGGGGGTGTTCAACGTCCTGCGGATGTTATTTGCGCAGCCACAGAACGCACTGGTCCAGGCGGGAAAGGCCTTTCTCATTCCCTTTTTCTGCGTGCACTACGGCATGTTCACGTTCGTGCATGGGGTGTTCGTATTCGGCCTGTTCGGCGGCGGTTTCAAGCAGGGCGGCTTTGCGGGCCCAGGTCCGCACGCCGTCCTGGAGGCGGTTCGCCAGGCCGGGGTCGGCTGGGGAGTGGCCGCGCTGATCGCGAGCCACGGGTTTTCCTTCTTCCATAACTACCTGGCGGGAGGCGAGTACCGCCTGGTCGGACTGCCGCAACTCATGATGCAGCCCTACGCCCGGGTGGTCGTGCTCCACCTCGCCATCATTGGCGGGGGCTTCTTCGTCATGGCGCTCGGTTCCCCCGTGCTGGCGCTCGCCCTGCTCATCGTGCTCAAGACCGCGATCGACCTTGGCGCGCATCTCGCCGAGCGCCGCAAGCACGGGACGCTGCCCCCCGATCAGGCGGTTTTCGCGACGACCTCTTCCTGACGGAGCTGCGCCAGGGCCTGTCGCACCTGGTCGGTGATATCCCGCTCGGCGCGCAGCGTGTCGATCAACGCTTCGGCCCGCTTCGCGTGCAGCTCCAGCGACGCCACCGTCCCGCCGACCTGGTCCATCATGGCCTTCTGGCCGTGCAGCAGCTCGAGGTTCGATTGCACGTCCGCGAGCAGCGTCTCGACCCGCCCGAGCCGCTCCTCCGCCTGCTCGATCTGCCGCTTGCGGTGGTCGAGCGTGCCGGCGGCTTCCTGCACGTCCCCGGCGAGCGATACCATGCGCTCGAGGGTTTGCCGCGTGACGGTGATCTCTTCCTTGGCGTCGGCGATAGCGCGGACGTCGTTCGTCGTCCGCTCGGCCAGATCGAACAGTCGCTGCATGTCCGCCGACAGCGCGTCCAGCGTGGACCGCCGTTCGATCACCTGCTCCAGACCGCGCGTGAGAGCCCCCTCCAGCACTTCCCACTTGGTCAGCCGCTCCTCGAACTGCGACATCCGCTTCTGCACCAGCCGCAGTCCGCCGGCGCGCCCATCGAGCTCGTCCAGCGCCGCCATGATCTCGCCCAGCCGGCTGCCCGCCGTCCCGAGCGCACCACTCAGGCGCTCGTGCTTCTCCTCCAGCTGCTGCGCCGCGCTCGCCGCCTGCTCCCGCAGCCGCGAAGCGTCGGCCAGGTGCTCCGTGGCCTTCTCGAGCGATGCCTGACGCCGGTCGAGCTCCTGTCCCAGCGCGCTGGTGCGATCCGCCAGACTCTCCACGCTCTGCGTGCGGGCCTCGACTGCGGCGAGCGTCGCATCCACGTCCGCCACGCGCCGCTCCACGCGCTCCACCGTCGCCACCGCGGACGGCACCAGCCGCTCGATGCGCACCGCCTCCTCGGCGTGTGCGGTGAGGGCGAGGAACCGCTCGTCGGCCCCGTCCATCCGGCCCAGCAGGGCGTGCGCGCGCTCCTCCAGCTGCGCCTCCCGGCCGGCGAGATCCGCCAGCTTCGCGTTGAGGTCCTCCACCAGCTGCCGGCGCGCTTCCAGCTCGCCGACCGACTGCGTCAGCCGGCCTGCCTCGCTCTTGACCAGCTCCACCGTGGGGCGCAGCTCCTCGACCGCCACGAGCTCTCCCCGCAGCGTCTCGACCGATTCCGTCACCCCGGCGAGCCAGGCTTTCGTGCCCGTCTGGCCTTCGCGCGCCCGCGCGATCTCGGCCTCGGCGGCCTGCAGCCGTTCCAGGGCTTCCTTCACGGCCTCATGGCTGCCACGCAGACTCGCGACATCGTGCAGCACCGCCTCGACCATCGGCTTCGACTGCTCCAGGCGTGCCGTGCGTTGGGCCACCCCGTCCACCGTCTCCTGGAGTCGGGCCGCGGTGGCTTCGATGGCGCGGACCCGCTCGGCCTGCTGCTCCAACTCACCGACGTCCTCGGCCACATCGTCCAGCTGGATCCGCAGCCCTTCGGTCTTCGCCTGCACCTCGGAGATCCGGCGGCTCGACTCGTCGAGCGACCGCACGCGACCCTCCAGCTCCGTCAGTCCGCCGCGCAAATCCAAGATGCGCTGCCCCACGGAATCGAGGCCCTGGTTCTCCAGCTCGAAGCGCTTCACGGTGCGCTGCACGTCGTCCCGCAGCGTCGCGAGATGCCCCCGCAATTCCTCGTCGCCGCGGCGGAGTTCTTCGTGGTGCTCGCGCACCTGCGCGGAGCTCGATAGGACCTCATCGTGTGCGACCTGGAGCTCGGCGACCTTCGCTTCGATACCGCCGAGGCGCTTCGCGCTCTCTTCCTGGGTGCGCATCCTGCCCTCGAGCTCCCGGTCGAGATCCAGCAGGCGCGTCATCTGCGCCGCGGCGCGATCCACGACCTCGCGCTGCTGCTCGATGGCCGAAACCTTCTGAGTGACGGCGTCGGCAAGGGACTTCAGGGATCCGAGCTGGCGCGCGCTCTGCGCGGCGTCCGCGGCCACCTGCGTCAGGTGGGTGAGCGTGCGCTCGAGCCCGGTGACGCGCGCCTCCGCGGCGATCACACTGCCCTGCGCCTGCTGTTGCCGTTCCTCGAACGCGTTGAGCCGCTGGGCCGCCGACTCGCTGGCGCGGCGCAGCTCCTCCTGGCGCTCGCGCACCCGGTCATAGCTCTGCGTCGCGTCGCGCAGCTGCGCCAGCGCCGTGTCCGCGTCGCGCCGCAGCTGGGCCAGCTCCGCACCGCGCTCCAAGAAGGCCCCGAGGTCGCTCTTGAGCGTCAGGGCCTGGTCGAGCTGGGCGCGCAGTTCCTGGATCTCGCCGCGCAGCCGCTTGGCGTCGTCGGAAGAGTGCCCCAGCTGCGTCTCCATGCGCCGCTGCAACTTGGCCACGCCCTCGGTCTGCTCGTCCAGCGTGGCGAGCACCGGGACGACCCGCTCGAGCGCCTTGACGCGCGACTGCACGTCGCTCACCGCCCGGCGCGCCTCTTCCAGCGGCTGGACGAGCTGATTCAGCTGTTGGGCGGATTCCTGCGCACGGCCATGCAGTGCCTCAAAGGCTGCGCGCTCCTGGCGCATCTGCGACAGGATGGCCCGCAGCTCGGCGGGGAGCTCGGCGGTGTCGGATTGATGACCGAAGAACTTGTTGAGCGAGACGGCCATGGCGCG
>DATDED010000141.1:0-10993 GCA_036523455.1 Gemmatimonadales bacterium | reverse complement strand
GCGGAAACATCGATGGACTGGATCACGTGTGTCGGGCTCTCTGCTCCGGGATGATGAGAAGCACCTGGGAGCCGGGGAACGGCGGCAACCCCTCGGCGAGCGGCACATCGTCGTCCCAGGACGGGACGATCGCGATGCGCGCGGTGCCGCTGCGGATGGCGATCTTGCCGTCCCACCGCGAGACGTAGTTCCGGATCCCCTTCAGTCCCTGCCCGCGGCCGGGGTCCCGGAACCGACTCACCCCCTGGATCAGCGCCGCCTCCAGCGCCGCGGCGTCGCTCCAACGGTCGCCGAAGCGGCGCCCGTGCGCTGCTTCGAGCGAGGCACGGAACCCCACCCCCGCATCGGCCACTGCGATGACCACTACGCGGCGCGCCAGACGGCGCCGCCAGTGGTAACTCTGCACCGCCACCCACCCGCCCGTGCCGGCGTGCTCTACAATATTCTGACACGCCTCCGAAAGCGCCATAGCGAATCCCATCGTCGCCTTCGGATCGATGCCGAGCTCGCTCGAGAGAATCGCGGTGGCACGCTGCTGGATGTGCCCGACGACTTCATGAACGTCCTCGGCGGCGCGCACGGCAGTCACCGGGAGGAGCACGTCCGAGTCGGCGATCGACTGTCCGCGGGGCACTTTCCCGTGGATCTCGAACAACTCGCGCGCATCGCGGAAGAATCCGGCCCGTCCCCAGTAACTCAGCACGTCCGGAGCGGTGGGGGCGGTCAGCAGCGGCCGTTCGCCGCCCGACGCCTGTGCCGCCTGGCCGGCCGCCAGCAGGCCGACGAGTCCGTAGGGAGACGCCCACTCGGTCGCGTGCGCGTCGAACAGCATGCGCCCGCCCTCGGCGGCGGCGCGGCTGTAGGCCGCCGCGAACTGATCGAACGTCCGGTCGTCGAACTGCGCCGGGACGTCCACCAGCCTCGTCATACGGACGCCAATCGGCCGAGCAGATGGTCGCGCAGCCCGGTCGCGCCGCGATGGGTCACGTTCCGGGCCGCCATGTGGCTCCCCGCGCGGATCGCCGCGTCGAGCGGGGCGCCCTGCACCAGGTGTGCGCACGTCACTGCGCCGAAGACGTCGCCGCAGCCGGTCGGATCGCCCCCGTCCACCGGGGTCCGGTCGCCCGGCTCCAGCGCGACCCGGGCGCTGCGAATCGGCTGTCCCGGCGTGGCGACGAAGTAGGCGACCCCGCGCACGCCGAGCGTCACGATCAGGGTCCGGCACCCGGCCGCGAGCACGTGGGCCGCGGCCGCGAGTGGGTCGGGGCCGAGCTGGCCGAACTCGTCCTCGTTCACCTGCGCCGTATCGAAGCAGCTGAACCAGTCGTCGCCGCCCGGGAGTGCCTGCAGCACGCGGGTGCCGTCCGGCAAGCGTCCGAGGAACAGACTGTGCAAGTCGGCGTAGATCGGCCGGGCGAAGCCGCGGCGCAGCAGCTGCGCCGCGTCGAGCCCGAGCTCCCAGCCGGAGATGAAGTTCACGTACAGCGCGTCGAGATCGCGCACCTGACCGCCCAGCTCGGCCCACGTCCATCCCGGGACGCCGCCCGTGAGCTGCTCACAACGCCGCTCTGCTGTTTCGTACCGCAGGGTGACACGGTTGTTGGGCTCCGGCACTTCGATGAACCGGGACCCCGGGACGGCGCGCCGCACGTCGCGCAGAAAGGCCGACGCCCGCGGCGCCAGGTCCCGTCCCACCTTGATGAGTGGCACGATGGCCCAGTCGTCGGGGAGCGCCGCGTCCAGCCCGGCCAGGGCGTAGGCGATTCCCCCCCACTCCTCGACCGCGCGCTGCGTGGGGTCGCGCCCGTGGATGGTGTCCCACACCATCGTCCCGATGACGCCGAGACGCTTCACTTCAAGCCCCACGTCCGCTTGATGAAGACCGCCGCGGCGCCCCAGACGCCAGCCGTACCCGGCAGCTCGCCCGGGAGGATGCGGCACACATCGACGGCCGGCTTGAACGCCCGCCGCTTCACCTCGCTCAGGAGCGGCACGAACAGCTTGTCGCCGGCGTGTGTCACGCCCCCGCAGATCACGACCACCTCGGGATTGAAGATATTGACGATGTTGGCCACGCCTGCCCCGAGGAACTTGGCGGTGTCCCGGACGACCTCGAGCGCGAACTCGTCGCCTTCGTGGGCGGCGTCGTATACCACCTGCGCGGTCACCTTTCGCAGGTCACCCCCGACCAGGCGGGGCAGGGTGCTGTCGGCTCCCGCTTCGATCCCCTCCACCGCGCGGGCCGCGATCGCCGGGCCCGACGCGTACGCTTCGAGGCAGCCGTAATTACCGCACTTGCAGCGGCGCCCAGTGGAGTCGATCGTCATGTGGCCGATTTCGCCGGCGATGTCCGAGGCGCCACGGTAGATGTCGCCGTACAGCACGATCCCGCCCCCGATACCGGTGCCGATGGTCAACCCCACGACGTGCTTCGCCCCACGCGCGGCTCCGCGCCACCATTCGCCGAACACGGCGCAGTTGGCGTCGTTGTCCAGCGTCCCCGGCAGGCCGAGTGTGCCCGCCACGCGGTCACGCAACGGCATGTTGACCCAGCCGAGATTCGGCGTGAGCAACACGACGCCGGTCTTCGTGTCGAGCGGTCCCGGCGAGCCGATGCCGACCCCGGCCACGTCCCGGCCGCGTCCCGATTCGGCCATCGACGCCCGCGCCAGCTCGACGATCCGCCCGACCACCGCGTCGGCCCCGTCCTCGGCCTTCGTGGGTGTGGACAGCACGCCCAGGATCTCGGACCCATCCTCGGCCACCGTGCCCGCCACGATGTTGGTGCCACCAACGTCAATCCCGATGATGTACCGCACCGGTTTCCTCCATGGCTCGCAGGACGTCGTCCACGCTCACTGCCTGCAGACACCGATGGTGGCCCAGCGGGCACGCCGCGGGCCCGTGCGACGAGCACGGACGGCAGGCGAGCCCGTCGAGTCCCACCACGACGTCGCGTGGCCCCCGGGGGCCGAACCCGAACGCCGGAATCGTCGGCCCGAATATCGCCACTGTCGGCGTCTCCACCGCCTGAGCGAAATGCAGCGGTGCAGAATCATTGGTCACGAGGATCGCGGCCTCGCGAATCACCGCCGCGGATTCACGCAGCGACAACCGGCCGCACACGCTCACGACGCGATGCGCGGCGTCCCCCTCGGTTGCCGCGGCCACGATCGCCTCGGCGAGCGCCGCATCGTCGGGTCCGCCCACCAACACGACGTCGCAACGCTGCGCCAGCCGCCGCGCCAGCGCGGCGAAATGCGGCCACCGTTTGCTGCCCCAGATGGAGCCCGGAGCCAGAGCCGCGAAGGGCGGCGCGACGGCCGCCGACCTGATCTCTTCTTCGGCCCGCGCCACGTCGTTCGTTGCGAGCTGCAGCGTCGGCCGGGCCTCTTCGCGCGGCGCCGCGTCGACCAACGCCAGCAGCCGGTCGATCTCGTGCCCGTCTCGTGGGCGGGGCCGCGCTTCGGTGTACAGCGAGCGCCAACCGTCCGTGTAGCCGACGCGGCGCGGGATGCGGGCGAGCCGCGCCAACGCGGCGCTGCGCAGGGAGCGGTGAGGAAGGTACGCCACCGCATAGCGTTCCGCACGCAGCCGGCGGGCCAGCCGCCGCAGGCCCGCGAGGCCGCGGTCGGCCTTCCGCTTGTCGTACACGAGCACCTGTCGTACCGCCGGGTGCGTTTCGAGCAGCGGTGCGGCGGCCGGCGTGGTCACCACGTCCACTGGTCCGTGCCGCTCGGCGAGCACGGCGAGCAGCGGCGTGGTGAGCACGACGTCACCCAGGAATGCGGTCTGGATGACGAGCGCGGGGGATGGACGGGGTTCGGGCATCGGGTGTGCCGGGACGCGCCGTGGTGGGGTCAGTCGACCTGCAGCACCGCCAGAAACGCTTCCTGCGGAATCTCCACCGTGCCGACCTGCTTCATCCGCTTCTTGCCCTCTTTCTGCTTCTCCAGGAGCTTGCGCTTGCGCGTGACGTCGCCGCCGTAGCACTTGGCGAGCACGTTCTTGCGCAGCGGGCGGATGGACTCGCGGGCGATCACCTTGCTGCCGATGGCGGCCTGGATGATCACCTCGAACAGCTGTCGCGGGATCAGCTCCTTCAGCTTCTCGGCGATCTTGCGGCCCCAGTCATAGGCCTTGTCGCGGTGGATGATGACGCTGAACGCGTCCACGGCCTCGCCGTTGAGCAGCAGGTCGAGCTTGATGAGCTCGCTCGGCCGGTAGCCCAGGAACTCGTAATCGAGCGAGGCGTAGCCGCGCGACACGGTCTTCAGCTTGTCGTAGAAATCGAGGATGATCTCGGCCAGTGGGAATTCAAAGGTGAAGTCGACGCGCGTCGGGTCCACGTAGTGCATCCCCTGGTACACCCCGCGGCGCTCCTGGCCGAGCTTCATGATGGCGCCGATGTACTCGGCCGGCGTCAGGATCCGTGCCTTCACGTACGGTTCTTCCACGCGCTCCACGCCCGTGCCGTGCGGCATCGCGCTCGGATTCTCGACGATCTCTTTCGTACCGTCGGTCTTGTACACGTGGTACTCCACGTTGGGCACCGTGGAGATCAGGTCGAGGTCGAACTCGCGCTCCAGCCGCTCGCGCACGATCTCCATGTGGAGCAGGCCGAGAAACCCGCAGCGGAATCCGAACCCCAGCGCCACCGAGGTTTCCGGCTCGTAGTGCAGCGAGGCGTCGTTCATCTGGAGCTTGGCGAGGGCGTCGCGCAGCTCTTCGTACTGCTCGGCGTTCGTGGGATAGAGTCCCGCGAACACCATCGACTGGATGTCGCGATAGCCGGGGAGCAGGGGCGCGTCGCGATGCTCGGCATCGAGCACCGTGTCGCCCGGGCGGGTTTCCCGCACCCCGCGGATGTTGGCGATGAAGTAGCCGACCTCGCCCGCCTCCAGCTGCTCCGTCGGCTTGTGGCCGAGCTGCAGGTAGCCCACTTCGTCGACCTCGTAGAGATCGTCCTTGTGGGCGCCGAATGCGATCTTCGTTCCGGGCCGCAGCTGGCCATCGACCACGCGGATGCTGGGGATCGCGCCACGGTAGCGGTCGTAGTAGGAATCGAAGATCAGCGCGCGCAGTGGCGCCCCGGGCTCCCCCCGGGGATGCGGGACGCGCTGGACGACGGCCTCGAGGACTTCAGGGACTCCGGTCCCGTCCTTGGCGGAGATGCGCAGGATCTCTTCCGGCTTGGCTCCGATCAGGTCGTGGATCTCCTGCGCCCGCTTGTCGGGCTCCGCGCCCGGGAGATCGATCTTGTTTAACACCGGGAGGATCTCGAGGCCCGCGTCCAGCGCCAGGAACAGGTTGGACACGGTCTGCGCCTGAATGCCCTGCGAGGCGTCCACCACGAGGATCGCCCCCTCGCAGGCCGCGAGGGAGCGCGAGACTTCGTAGGTGAAGTCGACGTGCCCGGGAGTGTCGATCAGGTTGAGCTCGTACACCTGCCCATCGCGCGCGTGGTAGCCCATCCGGACCGCGTTCAGCTTGATCGTGATGCCCCGCTCGCGCTCCAGATCCATGGTGTCGAGCACCTGCTCGCGCATCAGCCGCTTGTCGAGCGTGCCCGTGAGCTCGATCAGGCGGTCGGCGAGGGTGGACTTCCCGTGGTCGATATGGGCGACGATGCAGAAGTTGCGGATGTTGGCTTGGCGCATGTGCGAGGGAAGATAAGCTATCGGCTATCGGCTATCGGTCTCTCGGCTAATGGGTGATCCGGGGCTGCGCACCCTGCCGATAGCTGATAGCCGATAGCATATTTCCTGCGAGGTCACCCCCTGCCACCAATCACCGGCTGGTTCGATCCCGCTCCCAAGGGCGGCGCCCTGCGGTTCGCGGGCAACAGCTACCTGCCCGCCCGCGGCGACCCGGGGGTTCGTCTCCCGGGGCTGCGCCGCGGCGACGTGGTGACGCTCGAGGGTGGGCGGGTCGTCAGCGTGAACGGCCTCGCTCCGGAGCGGATGGGTGAGCGTCCCGAGTTCGCCACGCTCGGCGCGGTCCATCCGTCACGGCCGCTGCGTCTGGAGACGGTGAGCCCGCAGAGCCAGCGCACGGGGGACATTCAGCGCGTCATCGATCTGGTCTGCCCGTTCGGGTTCGGCCAGCGCGCCCTCATCGTGTCGCCGCCGAAGGCGGGGAAGACGACGGTGCTGCAGGCGGTGGCGGAAGGCGTCGCCCTGAATCATCCGCAGGTGGAGCTGCTCATCCTGCTGGTCGATGAGCGGCCCGAAGAGGTGAGCGAGATGATCGATTGGGGTCGCGGTGAGGTCATCGCATCCAGCTTCGATCTGCCGCACGAGCGGCACGTGGCGGTGGCCGACATGGTGTTCGAACACGCTCGCCGCCAGGTCGAGCTCGGGCGCGACGTCGTGATCGTCCTCGACTCGCTCACGCGCCTGGCACGCTCGCACAATACAGCGGGCCGCTCCAGCGGGCGCACTATGTCGGGCGGGCTGGATGCGAACGCGCTTGCCAAGCCCAAGGCGCTGTTCGGGTCGGCCCGGGCGGTGCCCGACGGGGGATCGCTCACCGTCATCGCGACCGCGCTCGTCGAAACCGAGAGCCGGATGGACGACGTGATCTTCGAGGAGTTCAAGGGGACCGGCAACGCGGAGCTGCGCCTCACCCGCGAGATGGCGGACCGGCGCATCTACCCTGCCGTCGATATCGCCGCGAGCGGGACGCGGCGGGAGGAGCTCCTCGCCCCACCGGCAGTGGTGACCGCGCGGCAGGAGCTGCGCCGCCGTCTGGTGGGACTGCCCCCTACGCAGGCCATGGAGAACCTGCTGGCCATGCTCAAGCGCTCGAAGACGAACGCCGGCGTACTCGGGATTGAAGCCGCCTAACGCACGGGTTGCCGGAGAATCGTGCGCAGCTTCGCTGGAGCGACGCGCCGCGGGTCGGAGAGATAGATCTCGTGGTGCCGGCCCCGTGGCCGGAGTCCCCCGCCGCGGGCGAGCGCCACCATCGCGGCGATGGTGCTGTGCTCCGCCCGGTAGGGACCGCGGTGCAGCATCTGCACGCACCGGCCCTCGTGCAGCGTTTCCAGCCGCACACGGGCCTCCAGGGTGCGGCCCCGCATAGCCAGCGTTCGCCGGGCCGCCAGGAGATCCCTGGCGGCGACGAATGTCGGCACGCGGATCATCACCTTCCAACGCCAGGTCCGCACGGGGGAGTCGATCAGCAGCTTGCCGCGCGGAGCGCCCCACCAGAGTCCTTCCAGTTTCGACACCCTGAAATCCCGGCCGCCGGCCTTCTTGGCCATCTTGATCGTATACGCGACGCCGTACAGCGCCCCGACTGCGGCACCGAACGCGGGTCCATTGGGGTCACCGCGTCCCGCGACGGTGAGATACCGGGCGGCTCCGATCGTCAAGAAGGCCGGCGATCGGGGGGCGATGTACTCGGACTTGTGCCGAGCGTAGAGGTCGAGTGTCACAGCATGCCTCCGGTGCTCAGTGCCCGCTCCCCTGGACGATCTTCTGATAGCTGTCCGGATTCCACTGCGGCTTCTGCGCCGCGTTGGCCACCGTCTCGCCCAGGTAGTACTCCAGCCGGACGAAACGTGCTTCCTTCTCCGTGTCGATCCGGTCGGGCGTGTCGCTGACCTGGTGGTAGTCCGGGTGCAGTCCGCTGGTGAAGAAGAGGATCGGGATGCCCTTCCTCGCGAAGTTGTAGTGATCCGAGCGGAAGAAGAGCTGCTCCTGCGGCCACCGGTCCCCCACCGGCGTCATGCGGAGCTCGGGATGCGCCCCCGCGACCCGGTCGAGCGTCGTGCCCAGGTCGGAATGCTCGCGGCCGATCGCGACGATCGAGTCGCGGAGCGTGTCGGAGCGGCCCACCATGTCGCTGTTGAGATCCGCCACGATGCTGTCGATCGGCACGGTGGGGTGGTTGGCGAAATACGCGCTGCCCCAGAGTCCCCGTTCCTCTCCGCTGACGGTCAGGAAGACGAGAGAGCGCTTGGTCCGGACTGGCGCTGAGGCGAACGCCTGCGCGAGCTCCAATACCGCCACCGAGCCCGTGCCGTCGTCATCGGCTCCGTTGCAGATGGAGTCGGCGCCCCTGGGCGCGCAGCCCTCGCCGTCGGGGGGTGTGCCAATGTGATCCATGTGGCCGCTGAAGATCACATACTGGTGCTTCAGGACCGGATCCGAGCCTTCGAGGATGCCTACGACGTTCGGCGCGGTAGTCCGCTGCAGCAAACGCCGCGGGAGATCGACGTGGATCGTCACCCCGGGAAGGGCGCGGGCGGCCAAGGGCCCGGTGGTTGCCGCCCGGGCCGAATCGATGTTCACGCCCGCCCGCGCGAGCCAGTCACGCGCGCTCGCGTCCCGAATCACGAGGATGGGCGGGATCACAAGCCCGCCGCCCTCGTTCGGGTTTTGCACCACCTTCCCCGTCTGACTCGGAAACTGGAGCCAGGCGGCGTCCGGCACGTCGAACACGGCGACAATAGCCGCGGGATGGCGTGGGAGCAGGGCCGTCGCTGCCGCGAACCCGGACGTCCCGATGGGGACGACGGCGATCTTGCCCGTGACCGTGGCGGAATCGAGTGTCCCGCCCGATTGTGGCGTTCCGATGATCAGCACCGCCCCCTCCGCCACACGGTCGGCCACCGGCTGGCCCTGCACGAACTTCATGTCCTGGCCGAGCGACCAGCGCACCGGTGCGACTCCAGTCGTCCACACCGCGGCGCTCTCGGGAACCGCCTGATAGACCTCCAGGGGATAGCGCTGCAGGTACCCGCCGCCGTCGCCGCCCGGTCTGAGCCCGAAGCGGCGGAACTCCGCAGCGACATAGGCGGCCATCTTGTCGAGCTCCGGCGACGGCGTCGCCCGACCCCGCATCGAGTCATCGGCGATGCGGTAGATGCGCCCGCGAATGCCGTCCGCGGTGATGGAGGCGACTCCGACTGGCGCTGCAGGTGCCGCGGTCGGCGTCGGGGCGACGGTCGGTTGCGATCCGTGACCGCCGCACGCGAGGGCGAGGGCCGGCAGGACGATTCTCAAGCGACGCATGCATGCTCCTCTGGGATGGTGCGACGACGGGATTGGCGGAGGTCCGCGGGGGTGGAAGCTAGCGCGCCCGTCCGCGTGCGACTACGGACGGGCGCGTCAGTGAGTTGCAGGCCGCGACGGACTAAGGACGCCGGCGCCTCAGCTCGGGTTTGTCCGAAGACTTCCCGCGGCTGGGGGACGCCTCCCGCCCGCGCGGCTCCGAGCGCCCTCCCTCTGAAGCACGCGGAGGTTGCGAGCGGGGTTCGGCCTGCGGCCGCTCCGGCTGCGAACGGGGTTCGGCCTGCGGGGGCCGCGGCTGCGCTTCTCGCGGCGGATCGCGGCGTTCCTGTCCACGATCGCTCCACTCGCCTCCCTGGCGCGCCGGCGGTGCGGGGCGGTCCGCGGCCGGACGGCGTCGATCCTCACCGGCCTGCGGTCGCTGTTCAGGGCGGCCTCGATCGGACTGGATGCGGTCGTCCGGGCGCTGTGACGGCTCTTCGCGTCGCGGCTGTACTTCCCGGCGGCCTCGATCGGTCTGGTTGCGGTCGGGGCGCTGCAACGGCTCTTCGCGTCGCGGCTGCACTTCCCGGCGATTCTGGTCCCGGCGATTGTCACCGCGGACGTTCGGATCGGCGGAACGGGGCCGCTCGGGAACGCCGGCGGCATCGTTCTGGCGACCGGCGCCTGTGGCCCGGCGCCGGCTGACGTCGGGGACGGGGATCGAGCCGCGACCACCCAGGTCTACTCCCCGCACGCCTCGGCGTCCGTTGTCGTTCACGGGGCGTTCCCGCTCACGGGTCACGAACCGGTCATCCCCGACGCCGCCCCGATCCTTAAAGATGAAACGGGGCTGGGGGCGGAAGGGCCGGGTAAAGACGACGCGCCTGCCCCCGTAATAGCGATAGGGGTAGTAGTAGGGGTCGTCGAACACCACGATACGGAAACGCACGCAGGAATAGGCGTACGGATTCCAATAGGAGAAGGTCGCGTAGCTGTGACAGTCATAGCACAGAAACCGCGGGTAGTCGTAGTGCCGCTCCACGTAGTATGGCGCGATGTCGTAGTCCCAATCGTCATAGCCGGGCGGCACGATGCGCTCGGCCAGATCGGTGAGGGCCACATACGGGTCACCACGAACACGACCGTCGGCGATCACCCGGTAGTCCCAGTGGTCGCCACGCGTGATCGCGTCGAAGTCGAAGGGATCCGCCGAGGCGACCGCGAACACGTACCCGACGCCGGGATAATCGTCGATCTCGAACGCGTCATAGCCGTGCCCGCCTTCGACCTCGAATTCGCGGCCCGCCCGGACGAAGCCGTCGTCCCAGGGGTCGCGCGGAAAGAGCACCCGTACCCGGCCGTCGGTATCGACCCGGAACAGGGCGACGTAGGCGTCACGATCGGCGCGCAGGTAGACGCGGGCGTCCTCACCAGTGTGATAAGGACCGTCGCCACGGTTGGTCCAGACTTCCACGCGGGGACGATCGAGATGGGAGGCGGCGACGACTGTCGCCGGCAGAGAGCGGCCGCCGAGGGCGGTGAACAGCACGATGGTAGCGAGCATATGACCTCCGACAGGGCGCAAACGCAGGGCACGTGCCGCGCGCGACACCTCTATAAATCATTAGTCTACAGCATGTTGAGTGATTGCCATACGACGGGAGACAGGCCGACTGTCCTCTACCATGGACACGCGACCGTCTCTAGCTTCCGCGAGCCATGACGGTCCGAGAACGAGTCGATCTGCTCGATCCCATCGAGGTATCGCGGTTGGGCGGCATCGAGATCATCGCCCAGGGCGTCGTGGAAGGCTTCCTCTCCGGGCTGCATCGGTCACCGTTCCGAGGGTTCTCCGTCGAGTTCACCGAGCACCGGGCGTATCAGCCCGGGGACGAGCCGCGCTACCTCGACTGGCGCATGCTCGCCCGGTCGGATCGGCTGTTCGTGAAGCAGTTCGAGGAGGAGACGAACCTCCGGGCGATGATCCTGCT
>DATDED010000140.1:0-2078 GCA_036523455.1 Gemmatimonadales bacterium | reverse complement strand
GCGTGTGGTCACGCGGTCGATGCTAGCGGCGGAAGGGGTTACAGGCCCCAGAGGAATTGAAGAAACGCGGCGCCCCTTCAGGATCTCGCGGGTCAGCCGCGCTGCGGCTGAGCCGCGAGCAGCAAGCAGCGAGTGGGGCTTGTCGCAACGAGCATTTCGAGTCGCACGTTGCGACAAGCCCCACTGATATGGAGGCGTCCGTGTCAAGGGTCCAGGCCGCTTTTCCCGGTCGTTGATCGGGGCGTTTGCTGTTCGGGTGGGCGTCGGGCTCGGCGACGACGGTCGCGTGCGGTCAGTCTGATGATGCGGGGGTTGGCTACCCCATTGCCCTGGTTGCGTCGCCGGCGTGCGCTGTCTAGGAACGGGTGTGGCCCTGACGGGTTGCCCATAGTGGGATCGCGCGTGCCGGCAGCGGTCGGCCCGGCGCCCGCCCGAACAGGCGGCTGTCGATCAGGGTTAGTCGGCCACGGCGGCGGCCCAGAGGAAGCAGGCGAGTTCGCGGGCGATGGCGACGGTGGTGAGGTTGCCGGGTTTGCCGCGTTCGCGGAGGCGTGTGTGGAGGCGGTGCAGACGGCGTTGGGCGCGGAGCGTAATCTGGATCACGTGGTCGGGTTGGCCGGCGCGGCGCTCGGCGATCAACGAGCCGCTGCCGGGGCGGCGTGCGTACTGCCAGGCGGCCTCGACGAGCAGTCGGCGGGCGTAGCTTGAGCCGGTCTTGGTGATCGCGCCCTGACGGCGGCTCTCCCCCGACTGGTCGAGCGAGGGCACGAGGCCGAGCCAGGAGGCCAGCTGCGCCGGCCGCGGGAAGCGACCGAAGTCGCCGATCTCGAGACAGAGCACGAACGCGGTCAGGGTGTCGATCCCACGGAAGCAGCGGAGCCGCGCCACGGTCGCCGACCATTCCCCCTCGAAGGCGAGCCGTGAGAGCCGCTCATCCAGCGCGGCCTTGCGGGCAACGAGACCGTCGACGGCAGCGAGCGTGTCGAGGTAGGCGAGCTCGGTCGCGGCCTGATCGAAGCGCTGCCGCTCCAGCCAGCCCCGGTGGCTCTTCGTCCACGCGCTCCCGTCGTAGACGCGGCCGTGCAGCAACAGCAGCTTCGAGACACGATGGCGGCAACGCATCAAATCAGCACGCACCTGCTCCCGACAGCGGGCCAGGTGCCGGGCCGCCTCGACCGCCGACGGCGGCACCGCGACCGACTTCAACTGTCCCGCCAACAGCAGCCTGGCCAGCAGCTCCGCGTCCTTGCGGTCGCTTTTGATCCTGTCGCCCGAGGCCCGCGGCGTCTTCGACGGCGCGATCACCTCCACCCGCACACCAGCAGTCTCGGCAGCCCGGTACAACGCGAACCCGGTCGGGCCCGCCTCATAACAGGCCCGAAGCGGCTGCGGCAGCGCCTGCAGCCACCCGATTACCTCCTCGCTCCCACCACCGAAACGAGCACGACACAGCTCGCCACTCCCCACATCGATCGCCGCAGCGTGCACCGAGCGGGCGTGGACATCGAGACCCACATAGGTCATCGTTTCCAACACGGCCGGACCTCCTTCGTCTGGGGTCAGCCGGAGCCCGTCTCCGGCCAGACAAACCCCCGTACGCACGAAGTGTCCGGCCTACAACCGCTCGCGGCTACACAGAACCCATAGGGTCTAGGGCGAGGCGCGCGAGTCGAGGTACCGCCGCATCCGTCGCTCCGCCCGCCGCTCCCGCAGGAGGAAGGCGAAGGGCACGACGAACACGAGGCAGACGAGGACAACAGGAACGATGAGCCATGCGACGCTCGCCCGCGGGGAGATTCGCTCAACCTCCTGCGTTGCGTCGGCCAGCGCCTGTCCGGGGGACTTCCTGGCGTCCGCGATAGCGGAGGGGCTGCCGCCATGCGGCACCCAGCTGTTCACGATCCAGCGGCTGTCCGCCCCGAGCCGCACCGGCACCATGCTCATCGAGAACACGGTGGCCTGAAGCCCGGCGCCCTCCGTGGGGTACACCATCACGAGCAGGCCCACGCCCTCTGCGTTCGAGTACTGCACCTTCCAGCGGGCACTGTCGACGGGATAGGGGACGACGGGGATGTCTC
>DATDED010000139.1:0-4327 GCA_036523455.1 Gemmatimonadales bacterium | reverse complement strand
TCGAACAGCTCCCGACCGGCTCGACGCTCGCTTCGGTGCGCCACTCGGAGCTGATCCGGAACTGCAGGCTGGCGCCGAGCACGTTCGCTGCTCCCGGACAGAGGTTCGCGCGCACGATGAGAAATGTCTTCTGGCCGATCTGCCATCCCGCCGCGAAGCTCGCATTCTGGAGCAGGTTGCCCGGGTCGCCGGGGCGGATCTCCACGTAGTCCAGGGGGATGCCGAGGTCGGAGACGACGCTGCGCTCCAGCTCGCCCGCGGCGAAGCTCGCCGCGGTGCTGAACAGCAGCGCCTTCCGGCCTGCACCGGCCGCCCCTGGCGCGTTGGCGACTTCCGCGCTGGCCTGGCCGAACATGAGGTAGGAGAGGATGTCCGTCTGCGGCAGCGTGCGCCCTTCGGCGCTGAGCGTGAGTCGCGGCACCAGCAGCGTGCCACCGATGTGGGCGATGACCGTGACGTCCTGGGAGCTGGAGCTCGAGGCGGCGGTCGCGTTCACCGTGCTCAACGGGTGCACCACGTGGCGCGCCTCGATGTCCAACGCCGCATCCAGATCCGGCGTGCCGAAGTAGCGCACGGTTCCCTGGGTCACCACGAACTCGCGCGACACCGGACCGACCTGGAGACGGTACGTCCCGTGCGGTGCCTGCAGCGTGCCGGTGAGCAGCCAGTTGCGATTCACCTTGTTCACGTTGAGGCGGCCGGCGAGCTGGATGTTCGCTTCGTTGGAGCGCAGCCACACGCTGCTCCCCATGCCGAGCTGGACGTCGAGAATTCGCAGGCTGTCGAGGAAGAGACTGTGGAACGACGGCCCCAGCCCCTGCCGGCGAATCACGGCCGCGAGCGCGGTGTCGATCAGGCCGGCCATGGAGGGATCGGGCGCGTCGAGATCGACGATCCGCTTCTCCACCAGGTCGGCGAAGTACAGGACGCCGTTGGTGACGGTCCCCGTCCCCGTGAGGGTCGCCCCGAAGACCGGCCCGCGCAGCGCGAGCTTGCCGCTGGCTGTCACGCTCAGGTCGCCCTTCACCTCGAGCGCCTTGAAGTCCTGCGCCTCGATGTCCAGGGCGAGCACCGGGCGCGTGAGCCGCTCCAGTCGTACGTACCCGCCGAGATCGGCCCGACCCCGTTCGCTGCGCAGTCCCAGCGAATCCACGTACATGGTGTCGCCACCCAGGCGCAGCCGTCCGGCGATCCCCTCCCACCGCACGTTCATGGCGGGGATGGCGACGCTGGCCGAGTCGATCCGCAGCGCCCCGTCCAACCGTGGAGCGTCCCAGGTCCCGCGAATGCCCACGTCGGCCGTGACCAGCCCGCGCACGTCGCGCACCTGCGAGGTCAACGCCTCCAGTGCGTCCAGGCCGGCGCGGTCCGCCCGCGCGCGAATCGACAGCGTGTCCGGAAGCTGGCGGCGCGGCACCCGCTCCAGGGCGAGATCGAGCGGCAGGTGCGCCGTGAACCCCACCACCTCCCGCTCGCCCCGCTTCAACGACGCCGAGGCGTCGAGGCGGCGACCCGCATAAGCGAAGGTCCCGTCCACCGACGGCGCTCCGGCCGAGTCGGGGACCAGCGCGAAGCGCCCGTCGTAGTTGGGCTCGCGCCGCGACCCGCGCACCGTCAGATCCAGCGACACGCTCCCCGTCGTGCCCAGGGTATCGCGCTGCAACAGGGCGTTGATGCCGGCGAGCGGGAACCCGTCGACGTGCAGCCGGGCGAGACCGCCGCCGCCGCCGGTCGGGAGGGTGCCGGCGAGCGCGAAGTGTCCGGGGCCGTTCACGCGCTGCAGCGCGATACTGTCGATCGCCAGCACCGAATCGCCCAAGCGGAGCGTCGCGGGCGCCTCCAGGAACCAGACGCCCCCCGGCAACCGGACGGCGAAGGAGTCCACGGCGAGCCGCTTCGCGCCGGCCGTGTCCTGAACGTAGCGTCCGCCGGCGACGACGCCGCTCAACTCGCCGATGCGCGTGCGGCCCGACCACTGCAGCGAATCGAGCCGCCCTCGCACCCCCGCCCGGACGGCTCCGAATCCCATCGTGCCGTACGCGATCGAGTCGGCGCTGCCATCCGCGAACACCAGCGGCGGGTCTCCCGGCTCGTAGCCACCGCGGAACTCGGCCCCCGGCACCCGCCACGTTCCCACCGCGAGACGCTCGACCGTGCCGAGCCCGCCGATCGCCAGCGAGTCGAGCGCGCCGGCGATACGCAGGTGCGCGACCGCCGTGCCGCTCGTGACCTCCGCGCGGGCCGTGTCGCGCCAGGTGCCGCTCACCCACGAGATCGCGGAGTCCAAGGTGGCGAGGCTGTCGGCGTCGAAGGACAGGAACGCCTCCCCGGTGCGCGGACGCCGCCATCCCAGTGTTCCGGCTCCCTCGGTGATGAGCCCCGGCTGGCGCAGCCACACGGTGTCCACGTGAATCAGTCCATCCGCGAACCGGAGCCGCAGCGCTCCGCTGTCCACCGCGGTGCCCGCCACGCGTGAGCCGCCGAGCCGTGCGGCGATTGCCCCCACCGGCGGAGCCCCGGTGGTGTCGGCGTCCAGCGAGACGGTGGCGGCCAGGTTGAGATCCGACGGCGGCACCCCATTCCCCGCCACCCATTGTTGCAGCGACATCCCCACAGCATCCACGGTGAGGCCGCGGGCGCCGCGCCGATCGGGCAGCAGGACGAGCGCGCCGTCGGCGCGGATCCGCCCACCGCCCCCCACGCGTTCGACGTCGAGGTGGGTCGCCACCGAGTCCACGGGGCCGGCGAGCCGCACCGCGCCGGCGACGGCGCCGCGCAAGCCAAGTCCCGGGAAGCTGCCGGCCAGACCGTCGAACGACAGGGTATCGAGCTGGGCGTCCACGTCGAGGGCGACGGTGTCGCGGCGCGCGTCGGCCCCGAAGTGGCCATGCGCGACACTCGCGGGACGGTCTCCGTCCACGTGGCGCAGCGCGCCGTCGAACCGCACGTTGCGGAGCGGCCCGCTGAGCATCCCCACCGCGTCCAGCGTGCCGTGCAACGGCGCCGGCACGAACTCGGTGAACGTCCCGAAGTCGATCGCCGCGGTGTCCACCGTGAACGGCAGGAAGGTGATGCCCTCGGCGGCCGTGAGATTCACCGCTCCGCGTCCCCGCACCCGGGACACGGGCCAGCCCGCAACGAGCGAGTCGCGGAAGGTCCAATCGGCGTCCAGCGTGAGGTCGGAGAGCTGTCCGTCGGCGACCGCCCGTCCGCTCAGGTGCCCGTAGAAGGGGAGCGTGTCGAGAAAGGCCCGGGGGAGCGCGAGGTCCAGATCCGTCGTCGTGACGTCGGCGCCGCGCAGGGCCACGAGACCGGAATCGGCGGCGATGAATGCGGTGGCCCGGCCCTGGGCCCTGCCGCCGTTGTAGGCCAGGTCGAACGTGTCGAGACGAACCTCCAGCATCCGGCTGCTGTGGGAGCGGACGGCCAGGGCGCCGCGCAACACGGCGCCCTCCGGGAAGCGCGGATCGATGAAGCGGGTATCCGCCAGAGTCACCGAATCGGCGCCGATGACGAGGTCGTACAGCAGCGGGCCGTCCGGCCAGGCGAGGCCGCCCCGCACGGAGAAGCGGGAGGCGGGAAGGCGCACCTCCGGGAGGTCGGCGTTCAGGGAATCGCCGTCGATGGTGACCCGGCCGCGCATGTTGGCGATGTCGACCGCGGGATCGCTGATCCCGACGGCCAGACCCGCGAGGTCCACCCGCAGGCCGTGCTGGCCGGGGGCCGAGATGCGGAACGCGGTGAGCCGCGCCGTGAGGTGCTGGAAGCGACGCACGCGGCGGCGGCCGTCGGACCCGAACGCGTCGATCTCGAGCAGCGAATCGCCGGGTGAGGGCCGGGACTGGAGCCGCAGGATCAGATCCCCGTCGACGATCGTGACGTTGCGCAGCACCACGAGCGGCTTGGGCCCGCGGCGCGGCCCCGACGGCTCGCCCAGGTGGAGCAGCTCCTCGAGGTTGAGGCGGCCGTTCTTGTGCTGGACGATGTTGAAGTAGGGATGCTCGAGCCGGACCCGCTGGAGCACGACCTGCCCGGCCGCGAAATCGAGCAGGTTGTAATCGAGCTCGGCGCGGGGCAGCCAGGCGACGAGCGTCGTGTCGTGGTCGTAGAGTTTGACGTCGGAGTACACCAGCCCCGTGAGAAGCGACCCCGACGTGCTCCCCAGCTCCACGTGCCCCGCCACGACCGATTCGAGCGCCGCCGTGGAGACCCGCGTCAGCAGGGCTCGGCCGGTGTTCGTGCCGACCAAAGCCGACAGGGCGCCCAGGAAGCAGGCCAGCAGGCCGACCAGCGACCACAGGAGAGCCCCGAGGGAGCGGCGCACCAT
>DATDED010000138.1:0-1745 GCA_036523455.1 Gemmatimonadales bacterium | reverse complement strand
ATCGGGGCGGCCCGGAAGGCGGAGCTGCTGGGCGAGAAGGCGATCCGCACCGGGGCGCGCGGCAACTTCGTGTACCGGGCCGATGGCGGGTGGGTGTACGCCATCCGCAGCCTCCAGATCGACTCGGGCGAATTGGTCGATCTCATCCTGGAGCGCGTGGGAACGGGCCCGGCGTATCCTACGATCGTGGTGACGGCGCGGCGGGCGCGCTACCGCCGGACGGTCGGCTGGACGCTGCAGGACGGCCGCGTGCGGTACCTGCTGGACCCCGGCCAGGAACGGGCGTTCGAGTTCGGCACGCTGCGGGTGCGCACCATGCGCGAAACGCCTGCGGATCTGCTGGCCGAGCCCAAGACGCCCGAGGAGATGCGGTACGCGGAGCTGGGACGCTACATCGACGCGCTGGCGCGCTCGGGGTCGGACACGCGCAAGCTGGCGGTGGACCGTGCGTTGAAACTCGCGATTCCCTTCACCTGCATCATCATCGCGTTGTTCGGAGCGCCGCTCGCTATCACCAACCCGCGCAGTGGTGCGGCGTGGGGTGTGGCGGTGAGCCTCGCCACCACCTTCCTGTTTCTCCTGCTGATGCAGCTGTCGCGCGCGGTCGGGGGCGGCGGGCTGTTGCCGCCCACGCTGGCCGCGTGGTTTCCCAACATGCTGGTGGGCGTCGGAGCGGTGTGGCTGCTGCGCAGGGCGCAAACGTAGGCACGGCAACTTCAGCGGTTTAGCCTGCCGAAATCGTTAAAGACACGTGACTTGACGGCGCCCGCTGCGGGCGGAGTTTTATGGTGCCCTTATGCCCCGCTGCGCAGGACGCTTCGGCATGGCCCGTCTTGACCGCCGCCTACTGAGTCCCGGCCACACCATCGATGGGGGGAACATGAAGCTGCCCTGGAAACTTTGTCTGCTCATCACGGTGATCGCGCTCTCGGGGATGTCCACCCTGCAGGCCCAGGGAGTCACCACCGCCACAATCGCCGGGGTCGTCACCGATTCCTCGGGCGCGGCGCTCGGTGGGGCGCGGGTGATCGCGGTGCACCGGCCATCGGGAACGGAGTACGCCGCGGCGACCCGGACCGACGGCCGGTTCACGATCCCCGGCATGCGCGTCGGCGGACCGTATCGCGTCACGGTGACCATCGTCGGCCACCGGCCGGAGGCGCAGGACGGCATCCAGCTCACACTGGGCGGAACCACCGACCTGCGGTTCGTCCTGGCGCAGGTGAGCGTCGAAGTCGCCCCCATCGTCGTGACCGCGACCACCAACCCGGTGTTCAGCGCGGAACGCACCGGGGCCGCGACGACGATTTCCACCATGCAGATCGCGCAGCTCCCGACCATCAGCCGCCGCGTCGAGGACCTGCTCCGGCTCACGCCCGAATACAGCCCCATGTCGTTCGGGTTTTCGTTCGCCGGCCAGGACAACCGGTTCAACAACATGACGATCGACGGCTCGTACTTCAACAACTCGTTCGGGCTCGCCGGAGAGCCCGGTGACCGGACCGGCGTGACGCCGATTTCCCTGGACGCGCTCGAGCAGCTGCAGGTGAACATCGCGCCGTTCGACGTCCGCCAGGGCAATTTCGTCGGCGCCAGCATCAACATGGCCACCAAGAGCGGGACCAACCAGTTCCGTGGCTCGGCCTATTTCAACTCGCGCAACGATCAGTTCGTGGGCACGAAGGCGGGCCCGAATACCTTCAACCCGGGCACCTTCAAGTATCACGAGGTCGGCCTCGCGCTGG
>DATDED010000137.1:0-15129 GCA_036523455.1 Gemmatimonadales bacterium | reverse complement strand
GCGACCGCGATTGAGAGGGCGATCAGACGTCGAGGTTCCTGACGAATTTGGCGTTTTCTTCGATGAAGCGCCGCCGCGGCTCCACCTCATCGCCCATCAGCGTCTCGAACAACGTCGACGCCTCCAGCGCGTCCTCCATCGTCACCTTGAGGAGCGTGCGCTTGGGCGGGTCCATCGTCGTATCGCGGAGCTGATCGGGGTTCATTTCACCGAGACCCTTGTAGCGCTGGATCACCACGGAGCCCTTCGTCTCGGCGCCGTTGGTGAGCCGCTTGACGTAGTCGTCGCGCTGCTTCTCGTCGTAGGCGTAGAACTCTTCCTTGCCTTTGGCCACGCGGTACAGTGGCGGCTGCGCGATGTAGATGTAGCCCGCGTCGATCAGCTGCTTCATCTCCTTGTAGAAGAAGGTGAGCAGCAGCGTGCGGATGTGGGCGCCGTCTACGTCGGCATCGGTCATGATGATGATCTTGTGGTAGCGGGCCTCCCCGATCTTGAAGTCCTCGCCGACCCCCGTGCCGATCGCCGTGATGATCGTCCGGATCTCCTCGTTGGAGAGGATCTTGTCGATGCGGGCCTTCTGCACGTTGAGGATCTTGCCGCGTAGCGGCAGGATCGCCTGGAAGCTGCGGTCGCGTCCCTGTTTGGCCGAGCCGCCCGCCGAGTCGCCCTCGACGAGGTAGACCTCGCACAGGCTCGGGTCGGTGAGCGAGCAGTCGGCGAGCTTGCCGGGCAGCATGCCGCTGTCCAGCGCGTTCTTGCGCCGCACCAGCTCGCGCGCCTTGCGCGCCGCCTCGCGGGCGCGCGCCGCGCTCACCGCCTTGGCGATGACCGCCCGGGCGACGCTCGGGTTCTTGTCGAGGAAGTCGCCCAGCGCCTCGTTCACGACGCTCTTGACGATGCCCTCGACTTCCGAGTTGCCGAGCTTCGTCTTGGTCTGTCCCTCGAACTGCGGGTCCTTCACCTTCACGTGCAGCACGGCGGTGAGGCCCTCGCGGATGTCGTCGCCCGTGAGGGTGAAGTCCTCCTTCTTGAGGAGTCCGTCCTTCTTCGCCCACTCGTTGATGGTGCGGGTGAGCGCCGCCTTGAACCCCGTGAGGTGCGTGCCGCCCTCGTGGGTGTTGATGTTGTTGACGAACGAGAAGGTGTTCTCGTTGTAGCCGTCGTCGTACTGAATGGCCCCCTCGACCTCGACGCCTTCCCGCGTGGCCTCGAAGCTGATCACCTTCTGGTGCAGCGGCTTGCGGCTGCCGAGCAGCCACTTCACGAACTCGACCAGGCCGCCCTTGTAGACGTAGGTCTCCTGCTTCTTCGAGCCCTTCCGCTCGTCGGTGAGCGTGATCTGCAGGCCCTTGTTCAGGAACGCCAGCTCGCGCAGCCGCGTGGCCAGCGTCGCGAAGTCGAAGCGGGTTTCGGTGAAGATCGCGTCGTCGGGGAGGAACCACACCGTCGTCCCCGTGCCCTTCACCTTGCCGGTCACCTCGAGCTTCTTCTTCGTGTCGCCGCGCTCGAACGCCATGTGGTGGCGCTTGCCGTCGCGGTCCACCCACACCTCGAGCTTCTTCGACAGCGCGTTGACCACCGAAACGCCCACGCCGTGCAGTCCGCCCGAGACCTTGTACGTGCTCTTGTCAAATTTGCCGCCGGCGTGCAGCACGGTGAGGGCGACTTCGACGCCCGGCTTCTTCTCGGTCTTGTGGATGTCGACCGGAATGCCGCGCCCGTTGTCCACGACGGTGATCGAATTGTCCTCATGGATCGTGGCGTCGATCTTGGTGCAATAGCCGGCGAGCGCTTCGTCCACGGAGTTGTCCACCACCTCGTACACGAGATGGTGCAACCCCCGGCCCGACACCGACCCGATGTACATCGCGGGACGCCGCCGCACCGCCTCCAGGCCCTTCAGGACCTGGATCGAATCGGCCTGGTAGCCGCCGTTGCCGTTGTGCTTCTCGGCAGGAGTCGTCTTCCTCGGTTTCGCCATGGGGTACCGTGCTAGAGCCAGCGGATCGTCTTGATCCGGCCCGCGCCGCGGCCCGCGTTGACGCGCGCCATCAGGTCGGGCATCATGAGCTGCAGTTCGTTTCGCCACGCGCTGGTCGCCACCCGCACGAACAGCGTGCCATCGGGCGCCACACTTTCCGGCGTCGTCACGGCCGCGATTTGCGGTCCCACGAGCGTCGCCCACTCGGTGATCACCTGGGCCTGGGCGATGCGGGACCCGAGCCCGGAGCGGGCGAGAAAGCCCTGCAGGGCCTCACCCACGGCGACCGGCGCGCGTCGGCCTTTCTTGGAGTCCGTCATTCTGGAGGGGCTTCGAGTGTCCTCGGAAAGCCCTTCCAAAATACCCGGAAATTGTTGTCGGGTCAATACTTAGTTGCGTTGGAGCGAGGCCGGATTTGACGCGCTGACAAGGGCTTGGCACCCCCCCTCAGGGGCCCTTTACGACCACGAACGTGTCGAGCCCTCCCACGAAACCCGAGATGTCCCGCGCCGTGAACCGCACCGAGACCCGGTCGCCGAGGACGTGCCCGCTCGGGACGTCGGCGCGGAAGGTGGCGAGGAAGGTCTGGTCTAGCAGGCCGTCCGCGCCGAGCGGCGGCGCCGAGTCGATCGAGAGCCAGACCGAATCGATCCCGTCGACATCCTCGGCGCGCAACGTACCGGTGAGCGTGTCGGGAGAATGCACGGAGTCCTGAGCCAGCGTAATCGACAGGCGGGGTGGGCCGGGGCGATCGCGGTCGGTCTGGCAGGCGAGCGCGGTCAATGCGGCGCCGGTCGCTAGCGCGACCAGCCGCGGGGCCCAGCGCGTCATCGCCCCTCGAACCGGGGCGGCCGCTTCTCCAGAAACGCCTGCGTCCCTTCCTTCATGTCGTTCGTAGCCGCTAGCAGTCCGAAGTGGTTCGCCTCGAGCAACAGTCCCTCGTCCAGCGTCATCTCGAAGCCCTGGTCCACCGCTTCCAGACACAGCCGGACGGCGAGCGGGGCCATGGCGAGGATACCCCGCAGCAACTTCTCGGATTCGGCGAGCAGCTCCGCCGCCGGCACCACCGTGTTGACCAGCCCGATCCGGTACGCCTCCTGGGCGTCGATCATCTCCCCCGTGAGGATCAGCTGCAACGCGACACCCTTGCCGACGAGGCGCGGCAGGCGCTGGGTGCCGCCGTAGCCCGGGGCGATCCCGAGCTTGACCTCGGGCTGTCCGAACTTCGCCGTGTCGCTGGCGATCCGCAGGTGGCACGCCATGGCCAGCTCACACCCGCCGCCGAGCGCGTAGCCGTTGACCGCCGCGATCACCGGCTTGCCGCAGGTCTCCAGCCGGCGCAGCACAGCCTGGCCGCGCATCGCGCGGGCCTTGCCGTCGAATGGTCCCTGGCGCGACAGATCCCCGATATCTGCGCCGGCGATGAACGCCTTCGGGCCGGCGCCGGTGATGAGCGCCCCGCGGACTTCGGGGGTGGTCGCGATCCGCTCGACCGCGTCGGCCAGCTCGGCCATCACCTGGTCGTTCAGTGCGTTGAGCTTGTCGGGGCGGTTGACGGTGACGAAGGCGATCCCGTCACGGGTTTCGAACAGCAGGGTCTGGTAGTTCATGGGGCAATGCTAATTGCGGATTGCGGATTGCGGAATGTGGATTTGCGCGGGCGGCTCGGGACCCCGCATCGTGCCTCGAGCTCGGCTCCGCCATTCCGCAATCCGCAATCCCCAATCCGCAATTAGTATTTGTCCCATGCCCGTCCAAGCGATCAGCTGGGCCCCCTCCGGCGCCGTCCGCATCGTCGATCAGCGCGCGCTCCCCGAGACTCTCGTGCACCGTGACCTCGAGAGCATCGATGCGATGGCCGAGGCGATCCGGTCGTTGCAGGTGCGCGGGGCGCCGCTGATCGGGATCGCCGCGGCGATGGGGCTCGTGGCCGGCCTGCGCGACGCGCGGGGCGCCTCCCGCGAGGAGTTTCTCGCTCGCGTTGGCCAGGGTGCGGCCCTCCTCGCCTCCACCCGCCCGACCGCCGTCAACCTCCGGTGGGCGCTCGAGCGGATGAGCGCCGTCGCCGGCAGCACGCCCGGCGGAGGTGCCGAGCTTTGGGAGCGCCTCCACACCGAGGCGTCCGCGATCTGGGATGAAGACCGCGCCATGTGCCAACGCATCGGCGAAGCGGGGCTGCCGCTCATCCCCGAGGGTGCGAACGTGCTCACCCACTGCAACGCCGGCGCGCTGGCGACGGGCGGCATCGGGACGGCGCTCGCGCCGATCTACCTGGCGCATGACGCGGGACGGCGGGTGCATGTGTTCGCGGACGAGACGCGGCCCGTGCTGCAGGGCGCCCGGCTCACCGCCTGGGAGTTGACGGCGGCGCACGTGCCGTGCACCCTGATCGCCGACGGCGTGGCGGCGAGTCTCATGCGGGCCGGTCGCGTCACCCTGGTCCTGGTCGGCGCTGACCGCATCGCCAGAAACGGGGACTTCGCCAACAAGATCGGCACCTACCCGCTCGCCGTCCTGGCGCGCCATCACGGCGTCCCGTTCTATTGCTGCGCGCCGTCCTCCACCATCGACGCCGGCGTCGCGGACGGCGACGCGATCCCGATCGAGGAGCGCGCCGCCGAGGAAGTGACGACCCTGGCTGGCCGTGTGATCGCTCCGGCCGGGGTCGCGGCGTACAACCCGGCGTTCGACGTGACCCCCGCGGGTTTCGTCTCTGGTTTCGTCACCGACTGCGGCATCCTCCAGCCGCCCTTCGAGCGGTGAAGGCGGTCCTCGCCCTCGATCAGGGCACGACCGGCTCGACCGCGCTCGTCATCGGGGAGGACGGGGCGGTGCTGGGGCGGGGATACCGCGAGCTGCCGCAGCATTTCCCTTCTCCCGGCTGGGTCGAGCACGATCCGGACGACATCCTGCGGGTGACGCTCGAGGCGGCGCGGGAAGCGCTCGCGCGCGCCCGTGTCACTCCCGCCTGTATCGGCATTACCAATCAGCGCGAGACCGTGTGCGTGTGGGACCGGGGCAGCGGCCGCCCGCTGCACCGGGCGATCGTGTGGCAGGACCGGCGTACGGCGCCGCGCTGCGCGACTCTCGCCGCCGGTCCCCAGGCCGCTGCGATCCGGGAGCACACCGGGCTCGTGCTCGACCCCTACTTTTCGGCCACGAAGATGGAATGGCTGATGGAACACGTGCCCGACGTGCGGGCGCGCATCGACGGCGGGGACGCGGTGTTCGGCACCGTGGACACGTGGCTGGTGTTCCAGCTCACCGCCGGCGCGGCGTTCGCTACCGACCATACCAACGCTTCGCGCACCATGCTGTACGATCTGGCCGCGGGCGCCTGGCGTGACGACCTGCTGGGCCTGTTCGGCGTGCCGCGCACCGCGCTGCCCGAGGTGCGTCCCTCCAGCGGGGATTTCGGGGTGACGGCAGCGCGGCACTTCGGCGTCGAGATCCCCGTCGCCGGTGTGGCGGGCGACCAGCAGGCCGCCCTGTTCGGCCAGGGGTGCTGGGACGCGGGTCAGGCGAAGAACACATACGGGACCGGTGCCTTCCTGCTGCTCAATACGGGCAAACGGCCCGTATCGTCGGCGCACGGGCTCCTCAGCACGGTCGCGTGCGATGCCGCCGGGGCCCGGGCCTTCGCGCTGGAGGGCAGCGTGTTCATCGCCGGGGCGGCGATCCAGTGGCTCCGCGACGGGCTGCAGATCCTCGCCGCGGCCGCCGAGTCGGAGCGGATGGCCCGGGAGGTCCCGGACACGGGCGGCGTGTACTTCGTCCCGGCGTTCGTGGGTCTCGGCGCGCCGCACTGGGAGGCCGGCGCCCGCGGGACGATCGTCGGCCTGACCCGCGGCACCGGACGGGCCCACCTCGTGCGCGCGGCGCTCGAGGCGATGGCGTTCAGTACGCAGGAAGTGCTGGACGCCATGACCGCGGACGCTGGGCTCACGCTCACCGAGCTGCAGGTGGACGGCGGCGCGGCCGCCAACGACTGGTTGATGCAGTTCCAGGCCGATCTGCTGGGCGTGCGCGTCGCGCGCCCCGATCTGGTCGAGACGACCGCGCTGGGTGCCGCCGGTCTCGCGGGGCTGGCGACCGGGGTGTGGCGGCGTGCCGAAGACTTTCTCGCGGGTCGCCACTTCGACCGTTTCGAACCCGGAGCGGAGGCCGCCGAGTCGCGTGCTCGCGCTGGGGAGTGGCGTCGCGCGGTTCAGGCCGCGAAGCAGTGGGCCGCGGCTGGGCGATCGTCCGCCACATGAGACCATTGATCGCTGTCGTCGGCGGCTCGACTTGCAGCGCCGCCGAAGCCGACCTCGCCGAGGACGTGGGACGCCGGCTCGCCGTGGCGGGGGCGATGGTCGTGTGCGGCGGGCTCGGCGGGGTGATGGAAGCGGTATCGCGCGGCGTGCGTCAGGCCGGCGGGCTGACCGTCGGCGTCCTCCCGGGTGCCGATCCGCACGAGGCCAACCCGTTCGTGGACGTGCCGCTGGCGACCGGGATGGGGGAGATGCGCAACGCCCTGATCGTGCGCGCCGCGCGCGCCGTGATCGCCATCGGTGGGGGCCACGGGACGTTGTCGGAGGTCGCCCTGGCGCTGCGCATCGGCACCCCCGTCGTGGGGCTGCGGGATCGCTTTCCGGGGCTCGACTTGCCCCGGGTGACGGATGCGGCGGCCGCGGTGGCCTGGGTCCTGGAGCGGGCTATATGAAGCCCGCACGCCGTCTTCATTTCGCCTTCATGGAAGCTTACCATACTTCCCACGGGTTTTCGGGTTGGAGCAGCGAGAGCGAAAGGCGGTATAATCAGGCCATGAAAGCTGGTATGAAGTTCGCCCTCGGGGCGGTGCTGATCGTCGGCTCGGTAGGCTACCTGATGGCCTCCGGGATCAAGCAGACCGGACAATACTTCCTGACGCCCAGCGAGCTGTCGCAGAAGCTCGCCAGCGATCCCACGTTCTACGACGTGGGCATGAAGGTCGGGGCGAACGTGGTGCCCGGGAGCGTCACGCGGGACGTCGCCACGCAGACGATCGCCTTCCGGATCACCGACGGGAGCGCGACCTACCCGGTGATCTACAAGGGGTTGGCGCCCGACACGTTCAACGACAGTGTCGAGGTGGTGGTCGAAGGCCGCCTGCAGCGCGACGGAGTGATCCACGCGACCGACGTGCTGGCGAAGTGCGGCTCGCGCTACGAGTCGGTGCCCAAGGCCTAGACGATGACCCTGCTCGGCAATCTCGCGCTCTGGGTGGCCTTTCTCCTGGGCGCCTGGAGCGGGATCACCGGTTTTCTGGGTGGTGCGCGGGCGCGCAACGACCTCATCGTGAGCTCCCGCCACGGGGTGTACGCCATGTTCGGGGCGCTGGCGGTCGCGACGCTGTCGTTGGAGGTCGCGCTGTTCCGCCACGACTTCAACGTCGAGTACGTCGCCGCCTACACCAGCCGCAACCTGCCGACCTTCTACATCTGGTCGGGGCTGTACGCCGGGCAAAAGGGTAGCCTGCTGTTCTGGGCGACCGTGCTGGCGCTGTTCGGCGCGCTGGCGCAGTGGCTCACGGCGCCGCGTCACCGGATCTACCTGCCTTACGTCGGGGCGATCACCAGCCTGGTTGCCGCGTTCTTCATCAGCGTGATGCTGTTCGGCCACTCGAACCCGTTCGAGCGGCTGGCCTACACGCCGATCGACGGGCGCGGCCTCAATCCGCAGCTGCAGAACCCGGGGATGGTGTTCCATCCCCCCATGCTCTACCTCGGCTACATCTCGATCACCATCCCGTTCGCCTTCGCGATGGCCGCGCTGATCTCCAAGCGGCTCGACGTCGACTGGCTGGTGGCGATCCGCAAGTGGACGCTCCTGTCGTGGCTCTTCCTGTCGGTGGGGATCTGCCTCGGCATGTGGTGGGCCTACGTGGAGCTCGGGTGGGGCGGCTACTGGGCATGGGACCCGGTAGAGAACGCCTCGTTCCTCCCCTGGCTCACGATGACGGCGTTCCTCCACTCCGTGATGATCCAGGAGAAGCGGGGAATGCTGAAGAAGTGGAATCTCGCGCTCATCATCGGGTCCTGGCTGCTGTCGATCTTCGGCACGTTCATCACGCGCTCCGGCGTGATCGCGTCGGTCCATTCCTTCACGCAGTCCAGCGTGGGGTATTTCTTCGGCGCCTTCCTGGTGATCTCGGCGGTCGCGAGCTTCTGGCTCTACGCGCGGCGGCTGCCGCTGCTGCAAGCGGAATCGACGCTCGAGTCGCTCGTGAGCCGCGAGGCCTCCTTCCTCTTCAACAACCTGCTGCTCGTCGGCATCGCCTTCTCGGTGCTGTGGGGGACGCTGTTCCCCATCATCTCCGAGGCGGTGACGGGCACGAAGATCACGGTCAAGGCGCCGTTCTTCAATCAGGTCAACATCCCCCTGGGGCTCGCCCTGCTCGCGTTCACCGGCATCGGTCCGCTGATCGCCTGGCGCCGGTCCTCGCTGCCGAATCTGCGCCGGCAATTCGCGGTGCCGGCGGCGGCGTGCGTGTTCGCCCTGCTGGTCATGCTGGTCGCGGGCATGCGCGACTTCTACCCGCTCATGGCCATCACCATCGGCGCCTTCGTCTTCGCCACGATCGTGCAGGAGTTCGTGCGCGGCGTCTCCGCCCGTCACCGCCAGTACCAGGAGGCGTGGCCGCTGGCCTTCGGCCGCCTGATCGCGCGCAACCGCCGTCGCTACGGCGGCTACATCGTGCACACGGGCATCGTGGTCCTGTTCATCGCGTTCGCCGGGATGGCATTCAAGACCGAAGAGCAGGCCACGCTCCGGCCGGGTGAGTCGGCGACGCTGCGCAGCCCCTACGGGTGGACGTACACCTTCACCCACCTGGGCGTCTCGCAGTTCGACGCCCTGAACCGCCAGGTCACCGCGGCGACGGTCGAAGTGGCGCGCAACGGCAAGCGCGTCGGCATGATGACCACCGAGAAACGGCAGCACGTGGATGCCGAAGGGAATCCGACCTTCCAGCCGTCCACCGAGGTCGGCATCCGGAGCGATCTGCGCGAGGACCTCTACATCGTCCTGGCCGGGGTCGTGAACGGGACCGAGCAGGCGGTCTACCGCTTCACCATCAACCCGCTGGTCTGGTGGGTGTGGTACGGCGGGATGATCGTCGCGTTTGGCGGCCTCATCGTCATGTGGCCGGGGGGTGGGGCGGTATCGGTGCGGCGGGAGCAGGCGGGATACACCGTCAAGCTCGTGGCCGAGGAGAAGCCGTCGTGAGCGCGCTCAATCGCCGGGCATTCCTGAGCGTGCTGGGCGTCGGGCTCGTCTCCGCCCATCGGTCCATCGCGCAGCAATCCGGGCGGGACTCGCTGCCCACCGCCGGTCCGTCCGGGAAGCTGTGGGACCCCAACCGGGCCGGTCCGTCGATGCAACCCGTCACGGCCGAGGACAACGACGCTGCCATCCAGGCGATCGAAAAGCAGCTGAAGTGCACGTGTGGCTGCGGCCTCGACGTGTACACCTGCCGTACGACGGACTTCACCTGTCCGGTGAGCCCGAAGATGCACCGCCGCGTCATCGAGATGAGCAAGGCGGGATTGTCGGGGCCGGGGATCATCGCGCAATTCGTGAGTGAAAACGGGCTCGAGATCCTGATGGCGCCGCCCAAGCGCGGCTTCAACCTGGCGGGCTATTTCGTGCCCGGGGCGTTGATCCTCGCTGTCGGCGCGGTGCTCCTGGTGGTCATGCGGCGCTGGGTGCGCCGGGCCCCCCAGAGCCCGGCGGTCGCCGCCGATGCTCCGGCGGCGGCGAGCCCCGCCGAGCTCGAGCGGCTGCGCGACGCCCTGCAGCACACCGACGCATGAATCCCCTGTTCGAGCTGATCCTGGGCGTGCTCCTCGCGGCGGGCGGCCTGTTCTTCGTGCTCCGCCCGATCTTCGCCCCACCGCTGGCCGGCGTACTCGACACGGGGGGGACGCACGCGTCGGGGGATCCGGAAGACGATATCTCGCCGCGAACCGTCGCCCTGCGCGCGCTGAAGGAAATCGAGTTCGATCGCGCCACCGGTAAGCTGGCCGATGCCGACTACGAGTCGTTGAAGGGGAAGTACACGGCGGAGGCGCTGCAGGCGCTGCGGCAGGAAACGCCCGCGAAGCCCGCGGCGGAGAGCGGACGCCGCGCCGCCGGCGCGTCCCCATCGCGCGCGGCGACCGCGCGCGCCTGCCCCACCCACGGCCCTCGGCCCGAATCGGACGCGGAGTTTTGCTCCGAGTGCGGGCGCCGGCTGGCCGCGGCTCCGGGCTTCTGCCCCCGCTGCGGCACGACGCTGCAGCCCGACGCGCGCTTCTGCGCGCGCTGCGGAGGTCGCGTCGCGGCCTGACCGGTGGTGACGCTCGTCACCACCAGCATCTGCTCCACCTCATGCGGTTAACGCGCGCTGGTGGCTGGCGTCTGTTGCTGCAGTTCTCAGGCAGCAGCCGCACTCCACATCGCACAGGAGCCGCACGATGCGCATGTTCCCTCTCGCCCTCTCGGGGCTAACCGCCGTCGCGCTGATCGGCACGGCCTGCAGCGACAGCTCGACCGCGCTCAACACCGATCAGACCCAGGTGCGGGCCGCCTACGAGGGGCTCACCGGATACACCGACGATGATTTCGGGGACTCGGGTGCCGTCGGCACGTCGGCCGCGTCGCCCGCGTTCGACAGCTACAGCGTGCAGGATACGGCGATCGCCCCGCTGTTCTGGGGCCGTGTCCGCGTGGTGCGCGGCGGCCCGCGCCCTGTGGTGAGCCTGAACATCGTGGTCCAGGGTGATTCGGCCTGGGTGACGCGCGGCGTCAGCTTCCAGGGCATCTTCCTGGCCGACACCTCGGCGGACGGCACCTTCAACCCGACCAGCAAGCCGCTCGCCGAGGGCGTGCAGCAGCGGGCCGTGTTCGTGCGCGATGCGGCGGACTCACACGGCTGGCGCGCGGTGGCGCTCACGCTCCTCGATTGGCAGCCCACAGCGGCCGACCGGCGGACCGTGCAGGTCGAGCGCGTGGCGGTCTACCGCAACGACACGCTCCAGTTCGAGGTCGAGAATCCCGACTCGCTGATCGCGGTCGACGCGCACGTGCCGCAGCTGCACCAGGGCGACACCGTCCGCGTCGAGGCGCACGTCGCGAACACGACCGGCGGGTCGTTCTCACCCTCCACGTTCGCGTTCCTGCACGTGCGGCCCGCGGACCCCACCGGCATTCGCTGGCGCCGCATCCGCATGGTCGACAACGGCAACGGCGACTTCTCGCGCGAATGGATCGTGCGCTTCACCGGTCGGGACCGGTTCGTGGTGGACGCGCTCGACGCGGCGACGTTGCAGCTCGGCACGGCCGACAATTATCGTGCCAACGAGTGGGGCATCCCGTTCCGGGTCGAATAGGCGCGGGCGTGTTGCTGGACGCGGGCGGCGGGCATGCACCAGGTGGTCGCCGCCCTTGCGTTTCCCGGGCCGCCTTCACTAATCTGTTCGCGACTCGACAGTCCCACCTTCGCACAAGGAGTCTGAGCGTGAGAGATCTGACCCGACGGTTGTGCCTGACGGCTGTGGCCTTCCTGCTCCTGTCCACAGCGGCCACCGCGCAACGCCGGACGATGTCCCAGGGGAGCCGTCCGCTGCTCGGCCCCCAGGCTGGGTTCGCCACGAACGACTTCGACGCGTTCATCGGCGCCCAGTTCGCCTATCCGGTGGCGAACCAGTTCGATATCTATCCGTCGTTCGACATCTTCTTCCCGGGCAACAACGTCACCGCCTGGGCGCTGAATGCCGACGTCCGCTACTGGCCCAAGCTCAACATGGCCAACCCCGGCCTGTACCTCGGCGCCGGTCTCGACTACACGCACGCCAGCGTCGATCTGGGGCCTCCGTTCGGCAGCGTCTCCAGCTCCGACGTGGGACTGGGGCTGCTCGGAGGGTGGGATTTCAAGACCTCGACGATCCGGCCCTTTGTGCAGCTGCGCGTCGTGGTCGGCGACGCCGATCGACTCGAATTCGGCGGCGGCATCAACTTCAAGATGTAGACGGGAAACACGCCGGGTCCCGCTCCGCGCTGGCGGAGCGGGGCCCGGGGTGAGGTCAGAACTCGAAGCTCTCCATCTTCCGCAGCGCGATCCCCATCGGCACCACGATCGCCACGATGCAGGGAATCGCCGCGATGACGAACCACAACACCATCCACCCGTCGATCACCACCGGCTGGCGTTCGTACACCGCCCGCACGTAGCTGTACACGGCTTGCCAGAGCGCGAACACGACGGCCGCCAGCAGCGCGATGGTGGTCATCATGAAGACGAGGCCCCCGAACGAGGTCGGGATCTGGGCGGCGTTCTCGGTCTCGAACTGGGGATAGAGCGTGCCGTAGCACAGCGCGAGCGAGGCGATCGCGAGCGTCAGGGCGCAGATCACCAGCAGGCTGAGCACCATCATGAACGGCGTGACGTCGAGCAGCAGGTTGGTCAGCCCGGTGAGCAGCAGGGCCAGCACCAGCAGCGGAATCGTCCCCACCCAGTATTTCGACCAGAGCAGCGTGCGCAGATCGAGCGGACTGGACCGCAGCAGCCACATCTGTCGTCCCTCGAGCGACACGGCGGGAAAGATGAATCGGGCCGCGATCGCGGCCAGGACGAATCCAGCCAGGCCGAGATTGAGGAACGACACCAGGGTCACATAGAAGAATCCGACCGGCTCCCCCCGGTGCAGCGGCAGCGCCTTGATGTTGAAGAGATAGACCACCACCAGGACGCTGAGCAGGATGAGCTGGCTCCACTGGGTGGTGTCGCGGAAGAACAGCTTGACGTCCTTCAGGACAAACTCGCGTTTGGCTACGGGAAGAGCGAACAGCACCTGCCCGACCGTCCGGCGCCACAGGACGCCGCGTACGAAGCGCTCCGCTCCCTCCTGCGCCTTGGTGAAGCCCGTGGCGAACAGCCGGCGATGCAGCATCGCGCCGAGCGTGACGAACGCCGCGGCGGTGCTCCACAGCAGGACCAGCGGGAGCGGGTCCACACCGCTCCCCAGGAATCCCATGACGGCCCGGGTCGCCCACTCGCTCGGCAGAAAGGGGGACGTGGGCGTGCGCAGTACGGCGATGAAATCGAGCAGGTTGCGGAACCCTTCGGGACGCGCCAGCTGCTCCGGACGGATCAGGCGGAACAGGAGGATCAACAGGCCCGCGGCTCCCAGCGCGATGATCGACAGGAGATCGCGCGTGCGGCGCGCCGGGAAGATGTTCACCAGCACCAGGGTCAACGCGCTGCCCAGCACCGTGGGGAGCACCAGGAGCGGCACGATCACGATGAGGGCGTACGGGACGAACAGCAGGCCGCCGTGATACACCACCCCGTAGGCCGCGAGGATGGGGACGGTCATGAGCGCCACCATCCAGGACGAATGCACCAGCGTCTCGCCGAGCTTCGCGAGGTAAAGCCGCAGCCAGTCGACCGGCGCCGAGACGAGGAGGTCCAGGTCCTTGGCGAGGAAGAAGCTCGACAGCGCCGTGATGACGTTCGACAGGATCAGGATCGACATGAACGACAGCAGCGCGAGCCCCAGCAGCTTCCCGGCCAGCAGCGGGCCGAGCTCCTCCACGCCCCGGAAGTAGCGCAGGATGTAGTAGAGCACGCCGTACACGCCGGCCCAGAACGCACCGCCCACCAGGACGAGGACCACCAGCTTCCCGCGGCCGCCCGAGGCGCGCTCCTGGCGCAGCCGTTGCCGCGCCGTCAGCCACTTGGGCTGCAGCACGTGCGCCAGCGACGGCTGGATCACCGCCCCAGGACCTCCACCAGCTCGCGCACGGCGTGTCCGCCCGTGAGCTTGAGGAACAGCTCCTCCAGACTCGCATCCCCGGCCGCGTGCTGGCGCCGGATCTCGGCCATGGTGCCGTGGGCGACGATCTTGCCGTGCTGCAGGATGCCGATCTGGTCGCACATCGCTTCCGCGACTTCCAGGGTGTGCGTGCTCATCAGGACGGTGCCGCCGCGCTCGACGAACTGCCGGAAAATGTCCTTGAGCAGGCGGGCGCCCTTGGGGTCGAGCCCCACCATCGGCTCGTCCACCACGATGCACTCGGGCCGGTGGATGAGCGCGCTCGAGATGATCAGCTTCTGGCGCATGCCGTGGCTGTAGGCCTCGATCAGCTCATCCTTCCAGCTGGATAGCTCGAACACTTCCAGCAGCTCGGCGACGCGGCGCTCGACCGTCTCGCCCTGCTGCCCGTACAATCCCGCCACGAACCGCAGGAACTCGGCGCCCGTGAGCTTGTCGTAGACGAACGGCCGGTCGGGGATGAACCCGAGGCGCATCTTCGCGGCGAGGGGGTTCACCTGTACGTCGTCCCCGCCGATCAGCACGCGCCCGTCGGTGGGGCGGAGGATGCCGGCGATCATCCGCAGCATCGTGGTCTTGCCCGCGCCGTTGGGTCCGAGGCACCCGTACAGCACCCCCCGCGGGACGTGCAGCGCGATGTGATCGAGCGCCACGAAACTGCCGTAGTGCTTGGTCAGGCCTTCGAGTCGGATCATGATGGCTCGAGCGTGAGGCGCCCCAGCATCCGGGCGAAGTCGGTGGGCCGGACCAGCGCGCCGACGGCGAGTCGCAGGTGTACCGCGTCGGCCGGGAGCTGGTCGAACGTGGGATCGACCGCCACCCAGTCGCCCAGGTACACCTCGGCCCACGCGTGGTAGTAGTAGCCCGAATGGCCGGCCGCGCGGACCAGTCCGGCGACCGGGCGGGCCGGGAGCCCGAGGGCGCGCGCCATGGCCACGAACAGTACGGTGTGCTCGTTCGCGTCGCCACGCCGACGCTCCAGCACCCCGGCTGCGTCCCCGATGCCGTCCGTCCGCTCCCGGCGCACCGCCGTCGCCACCCAGTGCACCAGGCGGGACGCGACACGGCGGGGATCGCGGTCGGCGCCGGCCACGATGCGCGCCTGCGCCGCCACGCGCAGATCCTGACTGGAGATGAGCAGGTCGGGCTCGAGGTAGGCGCGCAGGCCGGGGTCGGGGTCGGGGAGACGGTACTGTGCCACGAGCGCCGCCCCGCGCTCGCGGACCACGGTCAACGTGTCACCCGCCAGGTGCTGGCGTCCCCCATCCAGTGCCAGCCCGTCGAGCGCTCCACCGCCCAGTCGCACCCGGA
>DATDED010000136.1:0-1655 GCA_036523455.1 Gemmatimonadales bacterium | reverse complement strand
CGGGCGTGTCCTGCCTCGTCGACCCCTCCGATCACGTACAATGCGCGCCCGCTGTAACGGGAGTTGTACCGATTCGCGACCGCGACCGCGGCGAATGCCCGCTTCGCCGGAAGATCCGGGGTCCGGCGCCACACGCCGATCGCGCCTCCCGGTGCGGCCCGGGCGACGAATACCGCCGCATCCGGGGAGATCTTGCCTGTGCCGGTCTCCGTCTCGGCTCCCCCCGCGGCGTACAACACGACGTTGAGCCCGCCGCTCTTCGGCTCCGTGCCGGCTGTGAGGGCCACACCGACGGGCGCGTGGTCGAAATTGGCGCGGCCTTGCCAGGTGAGGGTCGCGGGATCGAAGGCGACGTGGGGGAGAACGTGCACGGTGGCCGAGAGCGTCCGACCGCCGTCTGCCGTGAGTGTCAGCGCGCCGCTCACCGCCTCATCGGGGACGATCGCACGCACTGTGCGGTCGTTCCAGCTTCCCGCAACGACCACGGCGGGCACCACGCCTCCTCCGGCTCGCGCGAACTGAATCGCGCCGCTGCCCTGGACGTCGCCGAAACCGAATCCTTCCAACACCACGGCCTGCCCGTTCACCAGCATCGGCTCGATCGCACCGTCGACGTAGTCGATCCGCGGTTTGAACGGCGCCGGTCCGGTGGGCGGTCCGCCGCAGGCCAGGGCGGCCGCAAGCGCGCCCAGGGCGACGCTAGCGGCCCTCGGCGCCACGGATGAACTCCACGGTCCGGGCGAGTCGCTCGGCGATGCCGGACAGCTCGGTCGCGCCGTTCGCCAGATCCTCGATGGCGCGCAGCTGCTCGGCTGCCGCGGCGGCCACGGACTCCGACTCCTGCGCCGAGGCGCCGGCCCCGTTCTGCGCGTCGGCGAGCGACTGTCCCATGCGGGCGGCGCGGTCCGCCGTGCCCCGGGCGAACTCCGCCACTCGTTTGCCGGCCCGAGCCGTGCCGCCCGCGACTTCGGCGATGCGATCGAGGTCGGGGAGGAGGGCGGTGGAATCTCCGACGACGCCGTCCAGCTCCGTGCGGATGCGCTGCAGCAGCTGGCCGCCACGGTCGAGCACGCGCAGCGTTTCCTGTACCGACTTGCCCACGTTGCGAGCCTCGCGCCCCGCCTCTTCGGCGAGCTTGTGGACCTCGTCGGCGACCACGGCGAAACCATGGCCGTGCACGCCGGCTCGCGCCGCCTCGATCGTCGCGTTGAGAGCCAGCAGGTTGGTCTGGTTCGCCACGAATCCGATCGCCTCGGAGAAGCGCTCGACCTGGGCCGCGGCTTCGCGCAGCCGAGCCATTTCCTTCGCCCCCTCGGCGGTGGAGCGCCCCAGCTCGCTCAACCGGCGCACGGCCTCCTGGGTCGCCGTGCGGACCCGCGCGGCGATCCGCTCGGCCTGGTCGCCGGCCTCCCTCGTCTGGTCGCCCGCGGTCGCGAGGTCGGCCGCCCCGGTGCGCAGCTCGCCCGCCTCTTCCGCGGCGGCGGCCAGGAGCTGCGTCGCCCGGCGCGCTTCCTGGCTGGCCCGCTGAGCGGAGGCAGCCACCTCCTGGCTCGACGCGTGAATCTCCTGCGTCGTCGCAGTAATGGTCTGGATGTACTGCGTCGTCTGGTCGGAGGCGCCGACCACCGGGCGCACCGCGAGCTCGAGGGCGAGCA
>DATDED010000135.1:0-3403 GCA_036523455.1 Gemmatimonadales bacterium | reverse complement strand
CTGGATGGCGTCATCGACGCCGTGGACCGCTTGGGCGGGAAGCTCCGCCGAGCGATCGGGGAGTCAATGCAGCGCGCCCTCGCCCGTCCGCCCCTCGCCCGGGTCACCACCGCGTCGCTCGACGCGTTACGAGCGTACTCCGAGGCGAGGCGCTTGTGGGTCGAGAGTCCCGCCGAAGCCTCGATACAACGGGTCCTGGCTCTTCTTGATCAAGCCATCGCTCGCGATTCTGACTTTGCCATGGCATACCGGTTCCAGGGCGTTGTTCTGGGAAACTTCAACCGTGAGAGCTCCGCGGGCGCGCGCCTCGCATCCGAGCACGCGTATCGCTTGCGCGAGCGGCTCCCCGAACTCGAACGGCTCATGGTTACCGGGACGTATCGTGTACAGCGGAGAGACCCGGCAGCGGAAGCCACCTTTCAGGAAAGCTTGACCCTGGATTCCGCGAATGTGTGGGCGTTGGTCAATCTCTCCGATCTTCGCCTCACACAGCGGCGCTGGGCGGAGGCTGAATCGCTCGCCGTGCGGGCCATCGATGCATACACCGAGGTCGCTGTGCCATGCGCTTACTCCGCGCACTACAACGCCGTCGAGGCACAAGTGGCGCAGCAACGGTTCGTCGCCGCGGAATCCACCCTGGATCGAATGCTGCGACAAGGTTGCAGGGGGTGGAGACAGGTAAGAGGATACTACCTGTTTGCGCGCCGGGACTATGGCGGCATCCTCGGCCTGGCGGCCTCCCTGTCGAACAGAGCCGGGTTCGATTCGGCCGGCTTCTACGACGAGTTCGTCCGGTTCGCTCTGGTGGCACAGGGGAGATTGCACGACGCCTTTCGAGCACCGGCCTCGAACATCACGGCGGCGATTGACAGGGCGCGTCTCTACGTCCGGTATGCCGGAGACAGGGCTCGCGCCATCAAGGAGATCGCGGAAGCGCGGAGGCGTTTCGGCTGGGACACCATCCCGCCCGCGAGGCGGCCATATGGTGCGCTGATTTCGGCGGTGGCCGAAGCGGGATGGGTCGCCGAGGCGCGGCATCTGCTGGATGAATGCTTGGCGGCCGCGGCAACCGATTCCAATCTGGCACTCGACCTACCAGCCTATCGACCGGCGATCGAAGGCGCGGTCGCGCTTGCGGAAGGCCGTTTCCAGAACGCCGCTGATGATTACCTCCGATGGAACGCGGCTCCATTCATCTCCGCGGAGCACCCGTATAACCAGGGATTTTACGAGGCCGGCGCGGCGCTGGACCGACTGGGCAAGACGGACTCCGCGGTGGCCCTGTATGAGCGCGCGCTGAGCCAGCCGGTCACCGAGAACACCGACGTGCTCTGGTACCCGCTCGCGCTTCGCCGCCTGGGCGAGCTGCACGAGTCTCTGGGCCACCGCAGCCAGGCCATACACTACTACACTCGGTTCATCGATCTCTGGAAGGATGCGGACCCCGAGCTGCAGCCGCAGGTGGCAGCAGCGCGGCAGCGGCTGAAGCGACTGACAGGGGAGCTCTCAGCGACGCCCTAGACGCCGGTCGCCCCGCGCAACTCCTCCCGCAAACCGGCTACCGCGGCGTCGAGCTCATCTTCCGTGTTGTAGTAGTGTGGCGAAAGACGCAGCACCGCCCGCACGCCCTTCGCGTCCATGTCGATCACCGCGTCGTCGCGACTCGAGACGCTGGTGTTGATGCCGCGCGCCCGTAGCCGCAGCTTGAGCGCTTCCGGGTCCGCCCCGTCGGTGGCGATGGTGACGATGGCGCCGCGCTCGCTGCCCCGATCCATGACCCGCACGCCGGGAAGCGCCGCGAGGCGCTCGCGCAGCACGGCGGCGAGGGCCCGCGCCCGCTCGTGTCCCGTGGCGCCGACCGTTTCCGCGTAGCGCGCGGCTGCGCCCAGGCCGAGCACCAGGGCGCAGGAGGACTCCCACTTCTCGAAGCGCCGCGCGCCGTCGAACAGGCGGTAGCCGTCGGCGGCGGTCCACTCGGCGCCGCGCATGTCCACCAGCAGGGGATGATCGCCGCGCGCGAGGGTGCGGTCGGAGACGTACAGAAATCCGATGCCGCGGGGGCCTCGCAGGAACTTGCGCGCCGTGGCCGCGAGATAGTCGCAGTTCAGGTCGCGCACCGACACTGGCACCTGCCCTACGGCCTGGCACGCGTCGACGAGATAGGGCACACCCGCTTCGGCGCACACCGCGCCGACGGCACGCGCCGCCTGCACCAGCCCCGAATTGGTCGGAATCCAGGTGACTGCGACGAGACGGACCCGCCCGTCCGCCAGCTGTGCCCGCACGCTCTCGGGATCGACGCCGCCGACCGGGAGATCGGCCGCCCGACGGACCTCCACGCCGAGCCGCCGCGCCAGCGACAGGTACATCAGCTGGTTCGAGACATAGTCCGCCCGGCTGGTCACGATGACGTCGCCGGGCCGGAAATCGAACGCCGTTAACGCCTGGGCGAACGCGACGGTCGCGTTCTCGACGATCGCGATATTGCGCGCGGCGCAGCCCACGAGGCGCGCCACCGCTTCGTAGGTCTGCTGGATCGCCTCGGCGGCCTCGTCGGCGGCTTCGTAGCCCCCGACCTCGGACTCGCGTTGCAGGTGCGCGCGGACGGCATCGAGCACCGGCCGCGGCTGCAGGGCCGCGCCGGCGTTGTTCAGGTGAATGCGATCGGCGCAGCCGGGCGTGTCGGCGCGCCAGGGCGCGAGATCGGGGGTCGGGGACACGGGCGGACAGTTAAAGTAGAGAGGGCTCGCAGCGCCGCCTCGGCGACCCGACCGTCGCCGAGGCGATGCCTGCCGAGCTACCTCCTGCGAGCGGGTGTCGGCGCCGGCGGAGGCGGCAGCGGGATATTGCTGTTCCATATCAGCGACGTGAACTGCCATTGGCCGTCGCTCTGGCGGAGCGCGCCGAGCCACTTGCCGGTGTCGGCTACGGCGGGCATCCCGGCGGGCGAGCCGGGTCCCGGTTGGATCGCGAAATCGTACGCGCCGCGCGCGATCGCGAGCGGACCGTTGGCCGTCACCTCGTCCACGCTGAGGTGGAGGGTCGTCTGTCCGAGGCTGGATTGCTGGGCGTGGAACGCCTGGATCGCCGCGCGTCCGTGCGCGGGCGGGGCATTGGGGGGCAGCTCATACCCCTGATCCACGAAGACCGCCGCGATGGAGTCAGCCTGGCCGGCGGCAGCCCAGCGCTCCCAGTTGCTCGCCAGTGCCTGGACCTGCGTCTTCGAGGCCGCGGCCTCCTGATCCATGCGCGTCTGCGCCTGGGCCGGAGTTTCAGGCGGCTTCTGACACGCGGCCAACCCGGCCAACGCGAACGCCCCCAGGCTCAGCATCGTACGCATAACGTCCCCCTCGGTGTGTGTGTGTGAGCCCCCTCAGCCCCGCTACCGGGACTCCTTCGGGTG
>DATDED010000134.1:0-13478 GCA_036523455.1 Gemmatimonadales bacterium | reverse complement strand
TCCAGCTGCTGGAGGGGGAGGTCGAGGTGCTGCCCGGGATCCGCTGCCTGCCTACACCCGGGCACGTGCCTTTCCACCAGTCGGTGCTGATCGAGAGCGGCGGCGAGCGCGCCTGCTTCCTGGCTGATCTCGTGCCGACCTCGGCGCATCTGCCGCTCCCCTGGATCATGGGCTACGACCTGGAACCCCTGGTCACCCTGGAGACCCGGCGCCGGCTGTACCGGCGGGCCGAAGCGGAGGCCTGGCGGCTCTGCTTCGAGCACGACCCGACGCTCGCGTCGGGGCGGCTGGTGCGCGACGGGAAGGGGTTCGGCCTTGTGGACACCGTGGCCGCGGCATAGCTTGGTTGCGCTGTGATAAGCGGGCGCCGCTGGCGCCCCACCTCCAGGCCTCTCCGCCGTGATCGGAGAGCGCTTCAGGGTTCCGAGATGCGGTCATCGGTAGGCGGTCCTCGGTCGTCGACAACCGACGACCGACCACCGACGACTCGGCAACGCGGATTCCCGTAGCGACTGGGGTCCGCGTTTTCATTTGTGAGGAGGAGAACCACCACCTGGCACCTGAACCCACCATTCCGAGCAAACAGCCGCGGACTCGGATCAACCGGATGATCCGCATCAGCCCGGTTCGGGTGATCGCGGATGACGGCGCACAGTTGGGCGTACTGTCCATCGACGAGGCGCTGGCGGCGGCGCAGGAACGCGGGTTGGACCTGGTGGAAGTGGCGCCCATGGCGCGGCCGCCCGTGGTCAAGATCATGGACTACGGCAAGTTCAAGTTCGAGCAGGCGAAGGCGGCGCGGGCGGCGAAGAAGAAGCAGCACGTGATTCATCTGAAGGAAGTCAAATACCGGCCCGGGATCGACGAGCACGATTTCGCGTTCAAGACGCGGCACGCGCGCGAGTTCCTGGAGGCCGGCAACAAGGTCAAGGTGACCATGATGTACCGCGGTCGGCAGATGGCCCACATCGAGCTGGGACGTGAGGTGCTCGATCGGGTCGCGACCGAGCTCAAGGATATCGGGAAAATCGAGGCGGAGCCGCGGCTTGAGGGCCGCAACATGTCGATGGTGCTGGCGCCAAAATAGGAATTCGTGAAATGCCGAAAATGAAAAGCAAGCGTGCCCTGCGCAAACGGGTGCGACTCACCGGCTCAGGGCGGCTGCGCCGCCACCGGGCGATGAAGAGTCACATCCTCACCAAGAAGCATCCCAAGCGGAAGCGTCACCTGCGCAAGGGGACGCTGGTCGCGCATGCCGACGAACGCCGCCTGAAGCGGCTCCTCTCGGCCTAGGAGACCGTCTATGCCTCGGGTCAAGAGCAACGTCGCGCGGTTGAAGCGCAAGAACAAGGTCATGAAGCTCGCCAAGGGCTATTTCGGCGGGCGCAGCAAGCTGTGGAAGGCCGCCAAGGAGAGCGTCGAGCGGGCCCAGAAGTACGCCTACCGGGATCGCCGCCGCAAGAAGGGCGAGTTCCGCCGGCTCTGGATCACGCGGATCAACGCGGCCGCCCGGTTGCACGACCTGTCCTACAGCCGCCTCATGAACGGCCTGCGCAAGGCCGGGGTGGAGATCAACCGCAAGGTGCTCGCCGATCTCGCGGTGCGGGATCCCGGGGCGTTTGAGCAGCTGGCGGAGGTCGCGAAGAAGGCCCTCTGACCATGCGCGACCTCCACGCGCGCCTCGACGGCCTGCGGGAGCGTCTTCGCGAGATTCCCCAGGCCGACGAGCGCCGGCTCCAGGAGCTCCGCACCGAGATCCTGGGTCGCAAGAACGGCGCCCTCACCGAAATCCTCAAGGCGCTCCCGGCGCTCGACGCGGACACCCGCAAGAGCGTCGGGGGGGCCGCGAACACCCTCAAGCGCGAGTTCGAGGAGGCGATCGAGGCGCGCGCGGGCGCGCTGGCCCGGGCGGACCGGGCGCTGGGCGACGTCGATCCCACCATGCCGGCACGCGCGCAGTGGCACGGCGGCCTGCACGTCGTGACGCAGGTCGTCGATGAGATCTGCGACACCTTCCGCGAGCTGGGCTTCACGCGGGCCGTAGGGCCGGAGATCGAGACCGAGCGCAACAATTTCTACGCGCTGAACTTCCCGCACGACCACCCGGCGCTCGATTCGCAGGACTCGTTCTACGTCACCGACGACCTGCTGCTGCGGACGCATACCTCGCCGGTGCAGATCCGGACCATGGAGGCCTATCGCCCGCCGATCCGCGTGGTGATCCCGGGGCAGGTCTATCGCCGGGATGCGTTCGACGCGTCCCATGCGCCGGTGTTCGAGCAGATCGAGGGCCTCGTGGTGGACGAGGGCATCTCGTTCGTCGACCTGAAGGCGACGCTGAGCCTGTTCGCGCGGCGCCTCTTCGCCGCGGACACGGTCGTCCGGTTCCACCCGTCGTATTTCCCGTTCACCGAGCCGTCGGCCGACATGAGCGTCCGGTGTACCGTCTGCGGCGGCTCCGGGTGCCCGACTTGCAAGCACTCGGGGTGGATGGAAATCCTGGGCAGCGGAATGGTGCATCCCGCCGTGCTCGAGAACTGCGGGATCGATCCGGAGCGCTACACGGGATTTGCCTTCGGGATGGGACCCGCCCGCGTCGCGATGCTCCGCTACGGCATCGCTGATATCCGCCTGCTCTTCGAGAGCGATGTCCGGTTCCTGGCGCAGTTCGCCCGGGGGATCCGATGAACCTCTCCCGCCGCTGGCTGGAGGCGCTGCTCGGCCGGTCGCTCGACGCGACCCAGGTGGAGCAGCTCCTCACCGCCCATTGTTGCCCGGTGGAAGGGATCGAGCCGATTCACGGGGACCTGGCGGAGGTGCTCATCGCCCGGGTGATCGAGGTCAAGGCCCACCCCAACGCCGACCGGCTGCGCCTCTGCCTCGTGGACGCCGGCGGCGCGGACGGCCCGCTCGAAGTCGTGTGCGGGGCGTCCAACGTGGAGGCGGGGAAGCGCTACCCGTTCGCCCCCGTGGGCGCCACCCTGCCGGGGGGAGTGAAACTCGAGCGGCGCAAAATCCGCGGCATCGCGTCGAACGGCATGCTCTGCTCGGCGCGCGAGCTGGGATTGGGGCAGGATCACGAGGGCATCCTCGAGCTCCAGACCGACGCCGCGCCGGGCACCCGGTTTCTCGATGCCGTCCCGATTGGCGACGACCGCATCCTGCTCGAGGTGTACGCCAACCGCCCCGATCTGCTGTGCCACAAGGGGGTCGCCCGCGAGCTGGCCGCGGCGTTGGGCGCTGCGGTGAAGCTCCCCGCCTTCCCCGGCGCGCCCGCCGAACCACCCGTCTATCCGCCCATCCGCCGATCCGACCTGAGGGGTGTGGTGGATGGAGTGGAAGTCCGCCTCGAGGACCCCGAAGGCGCGCCGCGCTACATGATCGCGGTCATCCGCGGGGTGCGGGTGGGCCCGAGCCCCACGTGGTTGGCGGACCGGCTCGGCGCGATCGGTCAGCGTTCCATCAATAACGTCGTCGACGCGACCAACTACGTGCTCTTCGAGTTGAACCAGCCGCTGCACGCGTTCGACCTGGCACGGCTGCGCGGACCGGCCGTGGTCGTCCGCCGCGCGCATCAGAACGAGAAGATCGTCACGCTCGACGGCGTGGAACGGACCCTCACGGCCGAAATGACGACGATCTGCGACGCCGAGCGGCCGACGATCGTGGCGGGGGTGATGGGAAGCGCGGAGTCCGAGGTGACCGAGTCTACCACCGATCTCGTGCTCGAGTGCGCCTATTTCCAGCCGACGCGGATCCGCCGCACGCGCCGCGCCCTCGGCCTCTCGAGCGAGTCGAGTTACCGCTTCGAGCGGGGCATCGACATGCTGGGGATGCCCGACGCGTTGCGGCGCGCCATCCAGCTCATCGTCGCGGTCGCGGGGGGAACGGTGCGGGAAGCACCGCTCGATCTCTGGCCCGAGCCGCAACAGCCGCGCAGCGTCTTCCTGCGGCCCGAGCGGGCGGATCGGCTGCTCGGGGTCCCGGTGCCGCGACCGGAGCTCGAGCGACTGCTCACGGGCGTGGGCTTTGTGGTCGCCCCGAAGGACGGCCGCTTTGCCGTGCAGGTTCCCGGGTGGCGGCCCGATGTCACGGCCGAGGTCGATCTCATCGAGGAGATCGCGCGGCTGAAGGGATACGACGCGTTCCCCGACGAGCTGCGCCCCTATCGTCCCGGGACGGTTCCCGACGCGCCCTCGCAGCGAGTAGTGAGCCGCCTGCGTGAGCAGATGGCACGGGCCGGTCTCTTCGAGGCGCGCACCTCTCCCCTCGGGCCCGCGGACGGGGACGCCGTTGCCCTGGCCAATCCGCTCTCGGCGGCGGAGGGCTATTTGCGGCGGCAGCTGCTCCCCGGGCTGGTGCGACGTGTGGAATACAACTGGAGCGTGCGCGAGCGCGATGTCCGGCTGTTCGAGGTGGGCACGGTATTCCGGTCCGGGACCCCTCCCGAGGAGCGTCTGGCCCTGGCGGGGGTGCTCACTGGCTCCCGCCGCCCCCCCCATTGGGCCGACGGGGGGGATGCGAAACAGCCTGATATGGACATCTGGGACCTCAAGCGCCACTTTGAGTTAGCCGTTTCGGAGTCGGTCCCCGGGGCCCGCGTGGTCCCGGGCGCCGAAGAGGACCTCTGGCAGGCGGTTGCGGGCCCGGATGAGCGCCAAGTCGGGCGGGCCGCGCGGTTGGCGGCGGATGCGCCCAAGTGGGCCGGCGCGTTGTTCGGATTCGAGGTCGAGGTGGATGTGGCGGCGGAGCGGGCCGTGCATTTCGCCCCGGTGCCGGTGCAGCCACCGACGCTGCAGGATCTGTCGCTGGTGCTGCCGGGTGGCGTCACGGCCGATCAGGTGGAGGCGTTGCTGCGGCGGGCCGGCGGGGTCCTGCTCGAGCGGCTGACGGTGCTGGACGAGTACCGCGGGCCCAACGTTCCGGAGGGCACGCGCGGGGTGACGTGGCGCTGCGTGTTCCGGGATCCGTCGCGCACGTTGCGCGACAGCGAAGTGGACGATGTGATCCGGCGTGCGCTGGCCCTATTGGAGGGCGAACTGGGTGTACGACGCAGAACGGGCTGATGTCCTGGCGTTGGAACAGCTCGAGGCGGTGCTGCGCGAGGTCGCCGAGGAGCTGGCGACGTGGCGCGCTCGCGCGCTGAAGGCGGAGGGGCACCGGGGTGGTGGGGGTGGGGGGAGTGGTGGGCGTGGGGACGGTGACGGGCGTGGTCGTGCCGCCGAGCTGGAAGTGGAGAACCGGCAGCTGCGCACTCGCGTGGACGCGGCGCGCAACCGGGTCCAGGAACTGTTGGCGCGGCTGGCGTTCCTCGAAGAGCAGTCGCGCGAAGGCGCGGGCGCCGGCGGTGCGAACGGGGGCGGGGGCGGCAGCGGGCGGGGTGCCGCGCGGTGAGCACCAAGAAGCACGCGGTGCGCGTGGTGATCGGAGGCGAGGAGTACACGGTGCGCTCCGATCTCCCGCCGGAGTACACGCGTGAGGTAGCGGGATACGTCGATCAGGCGTTGCGGAAGGTGCTGGCCCAGGGCGGCCTGGTGGAGACGCACAAGGCGGCGATTCTGGCGGCACTCGACATTACCAACGAGTTGTTTCAGGCGAAGAAGGGAGAGCGCGAGGTGGCCGGACGGCTGGCGGCCCTCGCGGACGATTTCGCGAAGATGCTGCCGCCCGGACGGCGCAAGGCGGTCGAGCGCGGGTGACTTGTCGCCCGGCCCGCAGGGGTCGAGGCGTTGCCGGAGATAGATCGATGTCTACGTGGATCGAGGTCGTCCTGTCCGTTCTCGGCGGAGGGGTCGTCGCGGGAACGGTTTTCTATGTGATGGGCCGGCGCGTGGAGCGCCGCGTGGCGGAAGCGACCGCTCGACTGATGGCCGGCGAGCGGGAGCGTCAGCTGGCGGACGCGCGCGCGCGGGTCGAGCTCGAGGCGCGCGAGGAGCTGGTCCGGGCTCGTGAGCAGCTCGAGCAGGACCTGGCCGAGCGGCGCCGGGAAGTGGACCGGCGCCTGACCGCGCTCGAAAAGACCCAGACCGCGACCGCCGAGCGGGAGCGGGAGATCGTGCGGCGGGAGCAGTCCTTCACCGAGCGCGACCGGGCCCTCGCGGGGCGCGAGCACGAGGCACGCGCCCAGCTCGAGCGGCTCGCGGGGCTCTCGGCCCAGGACGCGAAGGAAGAGCTCAAGCGGCGCCTGGAAGAGGAGGCCCGCGGTGAAGCGGCCGCCCTGCTGCGGGACATCCGCGAGCAGGCCCAGAAGAGCGCCGATCGCGAGGCGAAGAAGATCGTGGCGCTCGCCATTCAGCGCATCGCCGCCGACCACACGGCGGAAACGACGGCGTCGGCCGTGGCGCTCCCCTCGGATGAAATGAAGGGCCGGATCATCGGGCGCGAAGGCCGCAACATCCGCGCGTTCGAGGCCGCCACCGGCACGGACGTCATCATCGACGACACGCCCGATACCGTGGTGATTTCCTGCTTCGACCCGGTCCGCCGGGAGGTCGCGCGCCTGTCGCTGGAGCGGCTCATCAGCGACGGCCGCATCCACCCGGGACGCATCGAAGAGGTCGTCCGCAAGGCGCAGGAGGAGATCGAAGCCGGCATCGTGGAGGCGGGGGAGCGGGCTGTCTACGAGACCGGCCTGCGCGGCATGCACCAGGAGCTGGTGAAGCTCGTCGGCCGGATGCGCTACCGGACCTCCTACGGCCAGAACATCCTGGAGCACTCCAAGGAAGTGGCCTGGATGGCGGGCATCATGGCGGCCGAGCTGAAGCTCGATGTCCCGCTCGCGAAACGGGGCGGCCTGTTGCACGACATCGGCAAGGTGCTCACGCACGAGCACGACGGCACGCACGTGCAGCTGGGCGTGGAAGTCGCCACGAAGTACGGCGAGCATCCGGTGGTCATCAACTGCATCGCGGCGCATCACGACGACGTTCCCCACGACTCCGCGATCAGCGTCATCGTCCAGGCCGCCGATGCCGTCTCGGGCTCGCGGCCCGGGGCGCGCCGCGAAGCCTTCGAGACCTACGTCAAGCGGCTGACGGCGATCGAGCAGATCGCCGCGGAATTCTCGGGCGTCGAGAAGGTGTACGCGATTCAGGCGGGGAGGGAAGTGCGCGTGGTCGTCGCCCCGGGGGCGGTGGACGACGCCAAGGCCACCGGGTTGGCCGAGCAGATCTCCCGCAAGATCGAGCGGGAGCTGCAGTATCCGGGGCAAATCAAGGTCGTCGTCATCCGGGAGACACGGGCGGTGGACTTTGCACGCTAGCGCGAAACTCATCGACGGAAATGCCATCGGCCAGGCGATGCGGACCGAGCTGGCCGGAGAGATCGCCGCCCTCAAGGCCCAGGGTGTGACGCCCGGGCTGGCGGCGGTGCTGGTGGGCGAGAACCCGGCGTCGGCCACGTATGTGCGCATGAAGGGAAAGGCGTGCGACGAGGCCGGCCTGTACCACGAGACGATCGACCGGCCGGCCGACATCACGGAGGCGGATCTGCTGGCGCTCGTCGACCGGCTCAACGCCGATCCCAGGATCCACGGCATCCTGGTCCAGCTGCCGCTGCCCAAGCACATCAACACGGGCCGGGTCCTGCTGCGCATCGATCCGCGCAAGGACGTGGACGGCTTTCACCCGACGAACGTGGGCAAGGTTTCGAGCGGTGACCCGTCCGGGTTCCGGCCCGCCACGCCGTATGGAGTCCAGCAGCTGCTGTTGCGCAGCGGCGTGGAGACGACCGGCGCGCACGCGGTGATCGTGGGGCGCTCCAACATCGTGGGCCGCCCCATGGCCGCGTTGTTGCTGCAGGACGGCCCCGGCGGCAACGCCACCGTGACGGTGTGCCACTCCCGCACGCGCAACATCGGGGCGGTGACGCGAGAGGCCGACATCCTCATCGTGGCGATGGGCAAGCCGCAATTCGTCACGGGCGAGATGGTCCGTCCGGGCACCGTCGTGATCGACGTCGGCGTCAATCGCGTGGACGACCCCGCGGCCAAGCGGGGGTACCGGCTCGTGGGAGACGTGAAGTTCGACGAGGTGGCACAGGTCGCATCCGCCATCACGCCCGTTCCCGGCGGGGTCGGTCCCATGACCATCACGATGTTGCTGGTCAACACCGTCCAGGCCGCCCGGCAATGGGCCCGTCCCTAGACCAGTTCGCCGCGCTCTCACCCGAAGGCGCGTGGACCGTCGGCGAGGTGACGCGCCGGGCGCGCGCCGTCGTCGAGGGCGGGCTCCCGCCGTTGTGGGTGAAGGGCGAGGTCTCGGGCTTCAAGGCGTACGGCAGCGGGCACTGGTACTTCACGCTGCGTGATCGCGTCGCGCAGCTGCGCTGCGTGATGTGGTCGCGCGACAACCAGCGCCTGCCCGCTCCGCCCGCCGACGGGATGGAGGTGTACGCGTTCGGGTCGCCGACCGTCTGGGAAGAGCGCGGGGAATTCCGGCTGACCGCGCGGCACCTGCTCTCCACGGAGGCCGGCGGCCTGTGGCAGGTGGCCTTCGAGAAGGCCAAAGCGGCGCTTCAGCGCGACGGCCTGCTCGATCCCGCCCGCAAGCGGCCCATGCCGCCGTTCCCGCGCCGCATCGCTGTCGTGACGAGCGCCGACGGCGCCGCCCTGCGCGATATCGCGGCCGTGCTGGAGCGCCGCTGGCCGGCGGATCTGGTGCTGGTACCCACCCGGGTGCAGGGCGACGGCGCCGAGCGCGAAGTGTGCGCCGCGCTGGCCTTGCTGGCGAGGATTCCTCGCCTCGACCTCGCGATCGTCGGCCGCGGCGGCGGCTCGAAGGAGGACCTCTGGACCTTCAACAGCGAGCGCGTCGCCCGGGCCGTCGCCGCCGTCCCCGTCCCGGTCATCTCGGCCGTCGGTCATGAGAGCGACGTGACGCTGTGCGACCTGGTCGCCGATGTGCGGGCGCCCACGCCGTCGGCCGCCGCCGCCGCCGCGACACCCGACCGGGAGGAGCTGCAGGACCGGCTCGACCGGCTGTCGCGCCTGCTGGCGCGCGCGCTGCTTGCGCCGACGCGGCACGCCGGCGAGCGGCTCGAGCGCGCCGGCGATCGGATGACAGCGGGGATCGGGCGGCAGGTGGATCGCGCCCGCGCCCGCCTGTCCGAGAGCGGCGCCCGGCTCGATGCGCTGTCCCCGCTCCGGGTGCTGGAGCGCGGCTATGCCGTGGCGCGGGACGACGCCGGCGGGGTACTGCGCCGGGTGGCCCAGTTCACGCCTGCACTGCGGTTCCGCCTGCGGGTGCAGGACGGAGAAGTCGCCGCGCGCGTCGGCGAGGCCTGATGGCGGAATCGTCCGCCCCCGGCGGGTTCGCCGAGGATCTCGATCGCTTGGAGCAGATCGTGCGGCGCTTGGAAGCTGAGGAGCTGGATCTGGACGAAGCGCTGCGGCTGTTCGAGGAGGGCGTGCAGCGGCTGCGCGCCGCCCGCGAGCGCCTCGGCGCGGCCGAGTTGCGGGTACGGCAGGTGATCGCCGACCAGGCGGGGAAGCTGCGCCTTGAAGACCTCGATCGCTGATCGCGCGCTGGACGCTTACCTCACCGACACCCGCGCCCGCGTCGACGTCGTGCTGGAGCGGTGGTGCACACTGGCCGAATCGTTCTGGCCTGCTCCGGTGTCCGCCGCCGTCCGCTACAGTGTGCTGAGCGAGGGGAAACGGCTGCGCCCCACTCTGGTGTTCGCCGCGTACGAAGCCATGGGCGGAGCGGCGGGAACCGAAGGCATCGCCGAGCTCGCCGCCGCGGTCGAGGTAGTGCACGCCTACTCGCTGATCCACGACGATCTCCCCTGCATGGACAATGACGACCTACGTCGGGGGCGGCCCACGGTCCACCGGGCGTTCGACGTCGCGACCGCCACGAGCGCCGGATTCCACATGGTCGGCCTCGCGGCTCGCGTGCTCGTCTCCGGGCTCGATGCGCTCGACCTCCCCGCGGACCGGCGGCGAGCCGTCGCCCTCGAGCTCTTTCGGGCGGCCGGCGGCGGCGGCATGATCGGCGGGCAGGTCCTGGACCTCGAAGCGGAGGGGCGGCACATCTCGCTGGAGGCGCTGCGGGAGGTGCATCAGCGCAAGACCGGCGCGCTCATCGCCGCGGCGTGCGTGATCGGCGGTCTCGCGGCCGGCGGCGTTTCGCCGGGCGAGCACCTGGCGGCGCTGCGCGCCTACGGGGAAGCGATCGGACTCGCGTTTCAGATCGCCGACGATGTGCTCGACGCCACGGCGACCTCGGCCCAGCTGGGGAAGACGGCGGGGCGGGATGCCGCCCTCGCCAAATCGACGTTCGTGTCGGTGCTGGGCGTGGGCGCCGCGCGGGCGGAGGCGGAACGGCTGGCGGCACAGGCCGTAGACCGGCTGCGTCACGCGGCGTTAGTTTCCCCTACACTCGTAGCGCTGGCGCACTATATCGTGACCCGACCCAATTGACCGCCGTGACCCTGCTCGATTCCATCCACGACCCCGGAGATGTGAAGCGGCTCCCGAAGGAGCAGCTTCAGCCGCTGGCCGACGAGGTCCGTCGCCGCCTGATCGACGTCGTCTCGCAGACGGGCGGGCACATCGGGGCCGGGCTGGGCGTCGTCGAGCTCACGGTCGCCCTGTGCCACGTGTTCGACTCCCCGCGCGACAAGATCGTGTGGGACGTGGGGCACCAGGGCTACCCCTGGAAGATCCTCACCGGGCGGAACGATCGATTGCCGACGCTGCGGCAGGAAGGCGGCCTCTCGGGCTTCCTGCGTCGTGATGAGAGCCCGCACGACCAGTTCGGGGCGGGGCACGCCGGGACGGCGCTGTCGGCCGCGCTGGGCATGGCCACCGCGCGCGATCTCGCGGGGTCCGACTACAAGGTCGTCGCGGTGGTGGGAGACGGCGCGATGACGTGCGGCCTCTCCTACGAGGCGATGAACAACGCGGGGCATTCCGACCGGGACGTGATCGTCGTGCTCAACGACAACGGAATGTCGATCGCGCCCAACGTCGGCGCCATGAGCAAGTACCTGGGCTCCATCATCGCCAGCCCGGTCGGCGTCCGGTGGCGGGAGCGGGTCAAGCACGCCATCGAGAAGGCCTCGCATCTGGTGGGCGGGCCGCGCCTCGTGGAGTTCGCTAAGACGCTGGAGGAGAGCGTCAAGAATCTCTGGTCGCCCGGCATGCTGTTCGAGGAGATGGGATTCCGCTACTTCGGCCCCATCGCGGGACACGACCTGCCGCACCTCGTGTCCACCTTCGAAATCGTGCGGGGTCTCACGGGACCGCGCCTCGTGCACGTGCTCACCGAGAAGGGCAAGGGCTTCCCCCTGCCCGAGCCGGACGTCGAGAAGTACCACGCGCGCGCGCCCTACGATCCGGTGACGGGCGTGCTCAAGCCGGTGGCCCCCGGCGCGCCGCAGTGGACCAAGATCTTCGGCGAAGCGCTCACCCAGCTCGCGGGCGAGTATCCGCAGCTCGTCGCCATCACGGCGGCGATGCCCTCGGGCACGGGCACGAACATCTTCCAGAAGAAGTGGCCCGCGCGGTTCTTCGACGTGGGCATCGCCGAAGCCCATGCGGTGACCTTCGCCGCCGGCCTCGCGACCCAGGGAATCCGCCCCGTCGTCGCCATCTACTCGACCTTCCTGCAGCGCGCCTACGACAGCATCGTGCACGACGTCGCGATCCAGTCGCTCCCGGTGATCTTCTGCCTCGACCGCGCCGGCATGGTAGGGGAGGATGGGCAGACGCACATGGGGCTGTACGACATTCCCTACCTGCTCCCGCTCCCCAACATGACGGTGACGGCGCCCAAGGACGGGGCCGAGCTGATCGGGCTGTTGCGTTGCGCCCTGGCGCATCAGGCGGGCCCGTTCTCGCTGCGCTATCCGCGCGACAAGGCGCCCGGCGAGGCCCCGCTCGCCGCCGAGGTCGCTCCCGTGCCCTACGGCACCTGGGAAGTCCTGCGGCGTGGACGCGAGTGCGCCCTGCTCGCGGTCGGCGTCATGTGCCGGCCGGCCCTCGAGGCGGCCGAGCTGCTGGCGCGCGAGGGCTTCGACGTCAGTGTGGTGAATTGCCGCTTCCTGAAGCCGATGGACCACGCGATGCTCGACACGCTGACGCGCGATCACAAACTCCTCATCACCATCGAGGACGGGGCCGTGACGAACGGCTTCGGCGCGACGCTGGCCGGCCAGCTGCAGGGCACCGCCTCCGAGATCCGGGTCGTGCCTATCGGCGCACCGGACCGGACCTTCGAGCACGCGCCCCGCGCGCGCCAGCTGGAGGCGGTGGGTCTCTCCGCGAAGGGAATCGCCGCGCGCGTCCGGGCGGTGGCTGCGGAAGAGAGTCTCGCCCCGCGATGAACGTCGGGGTCGTCGGCAACCCCAGCTACCACGACCTCCGCAGCCTTCTCGCGCGGCTGACCGCAGCGGCCCCGCGGCTCGGCTTCACGTTGTACAGCGAAGAGCGGCTGCTCGACTTCTGGCCCGACCACCGGCCGCCGGTCTTTCGCGCCGACACGCCGCTCGATTGCCTCCTCACCTTCGGCGGCGACGGGACCTTGCTGCGGGGCGCCCGGCTGCTGAACGGCGCCTCGACGCCGATCCTGGGGGTCAACGTGGGGCGGGTCGGGTTTCTCGCGACGGCGCCGGCGCACAATCTCGATTGGGTGCTCGACGCGGCGGCTCGCCAGGCCTACACCATCGAGCCACGGCTCGCGCTGGTCGCGACCGTCGAGGACCAGCAGGGCGCCCGCCGCCCCCAGCCCGTCGCCCTGAACGACATCGTCGTGCACAAGGGCGGCGTGGCGCGTGTGCTGCGCTTCCGGGTGTCCGTCGATGGCGAGGAGGTCGGGACCTACAGCGCCGACGGGATCATTGTCGCCACGCCGACCGGGTCGACCGCCTATTCTCTCTCCGCGGGTGGGCCGATCGTGGTGCACGGCGTGGATGCTATCGTCGTCACGGCCATCTGCCCGCACACCATGGCGGTCCGGCCGCTGGTGCTGCCGTCTTCCGCGACGGTGATGATCGAGCCCATCCCACCCTGGTCCGACACCGAGGAGATCCTCCTGTCGCTCGACGGCCAGCTCAGCCGGGCGCTGCAGCCGGGCGAGCGGCTGCTCGCGCGCCGCGCCGAGCGTCCCGTGCTGCTCGGGCGGCTCGGGCCGGAAGGGTTCTTTGCCCGTATGCGGCGCAAGCTCAACTGGGGAGACCTCTCCGACCGTGAGCGCCGCGAGTGCTGACCGAGCTGCGCGTCCGCGACCTCGCCGTCATCGCGGATGTCACGTTGCGCCTCGGCCCCGGCCTCAATGTGCTCACCGGTGAGACCGGCGCCGGAAAGTCCATGCTGGTGGACGCACTCGCGCTGCTGCTGGGCGAGCGTGCGTCGGCCGAGGCCGTGCGCCCGGGCGCGGCCAGAACGGTCATCGAGGGTGCCTTCGAGCTCTCCGCCGGCACGGCACGCCGCCTCGCGGCCCCGCTCGGCGCGCTGGGCGTCGAGGTAGAAGAAG
>DATDED010000133.1:0-8403 GCA_036523455.1 Gemmatimonadales bacterium | reverse complement strand
AACTGTAGTAGCCCCGACCCGACGGGCCGGCGAGTTCGCCGAAGTACCCGAAGTAGCCGCTCGCCCCGCTGGTGTTGTAGTCGTGGTTGCCGGGCGCCGGCCTGGTACGCGCCTTGTGCCGTCCCCACGTCGGGTCGTAGCACTGGCTGAACTGCGCGGCTGTTCCGCTCGAATAGACGTTGTCGCCGAGCGTGTAGACGGTGCCCGCGATCCCGTCAAGCAGAGTCGCCGTGGCCTCGTCGTTGTCGTCGCCGCACTCGGAGATGTCTCCGGCGCCCACGAACACCACCGCGCCGACCGGCACGGCCGTAATCATCACGCTCGCGGTATCGGCGTACGCGCCCCCCGTATCGGTGGCGATGACGCTATAGGTGCCGGTCGTCTGGCCTGCGGTATAGAGCCCGGCCGGAGTGATCGTTCCACCGGTGACGGCGAATGTGACGGCAACGGCAACCGAATCTCCATTCGACATGCGGCCGTAGACGGCGAACTGCTGCGTCGCGCCCTGTGCAAGGGACACCGACGCCGGTTGCAGGATCACTGCGGCGAGGATCGGCGGTCCCGGGACGGTGATGGTGACGCCGGCGGTGTCGGCGAGCGTACCGCCCCGCTCCATGGCCATCACGGAGAACTCGCCTGCGACGCTCCCAGCGGTAAACAAGCCCCCGGGCGTGATCGCGCCGCCAGTGGCTATGAAGTCGATGGCAACTGCGATGCTATCCCCGGCCGTGCTCCGGCCGTAGGCGTCGAATTGCTGCGTCGCGCCCGCGGCGATCGTGATGCGATGGGGGGTGATGAAAACCTGAGACACGGTACCCGGTCCGCTCGGCTGCCGGTCCCGGGTCGTGCAAGCCCCGGCGAGAAGAACCGCGGCGCGCAGCCAGCGGCGCCATCCCGTCGGCCCACCAGCCCGCGCGTGGTGATGGTGCATTGGAGGACTCCCGTGGCTCTAGTCTGCGCGGCGCGATTGATAGGATCGCCGAACGATTGGTCGGTGGGGAGCCTACGACAACCGGGCCACGATGTCCAAACGAGACGAATCGGGCGAAGCATGCGCGTATACCCCCAGCCGTGCGCCGAGTTCCGTACGTACCCCGTCGGCGGAGATTGAGAAGGATGCATCACGCATCGGTCGGGCCGATGCGGGCGCGAGCGCTACGGGTGGGCTACGATGCGGTAGAGGCTGCCGGAGAGCGTCGTGAGATACACGTCCCCCCTGGGATCCTCGCCGAACGAGCTGAGACCACCGCTCACGGCGAGCGCCGGCCACTCTCGCGGCTCGGTCGCCAGGCCATTCGCATAGCGGAAGGAGCGCACCCACCCGCTGCAGAAATCGCCGTACAGATAGACCCCCTGCAGCGCGAGCACGCGGGTGCCGCGGTAGACGTAGCCGCCCGTCACCGAGCAGCCGTCGCTATGCGTGTACTCGGCGACTGGCGGCAGGAGCCCGGTCCGGTCGCAGCTCGACGCCGCGTAGCAGTGATTCCCTTCCATCACGTTCCACCCGAGGTTCTGCCCGCCCGGGCCTCCGGACGGCAGCACGTCCACTTCCTCCCAGGCGCTCTGCCCCACGTCGGCGACGTAGAGGTCCGCCGTGGCGCGGTCGAAGGAGAAACGCCATGGATTACGCAGGCCGTACAGCCAGATCTCCCCGCGGGCGCCCGCCGTTCTGACGAACGGGTTGTCGGCCGGGATGTAGGGCGCCGCTATGTCCACGTCGAGCCGCAGGATCTTGCCGAGCACCGTACCGAGATTCTGCCCGTTGCCAAGAGGGTCTCCTCCCGATCCCCCATCCCCCAGGCCCACGTAGAGCTTGCCGTCCGGCCCGAACAGCAGCAGCCCTCCGTTGTGATTGGAGAACGGCTGCGGTGCGGCGAGGATGGTGTCCCCAGAGGTGGAATCGGCGATATCCGGGTCGGCGCTCACCTGATAGCGCACGACCCGCGTGTCACCGTGCTTGTCGGTGAAGTAGACGAAGAAGCGGCCATTCTGTGCGTAGGATGGATGAAACGCGAGGCTGAGCAGTCCCTGCTCACCGCCCGAGACGATGTGTCCGGAAACATCGAGGAACGGTGTGACCCGCAAGGAATCGTGGTGCAACACACGGATGGTGCCGCCCTGCTCCACCACGAACAGGCGGTTCGTGTCGCCCGGCGGAGCCGTGACGAACACGGGCGCCGCGAAGTCGCTGCTGACGAGCTGCAGCGCGGCGGAGTCTCCCGGCCCGGGACCTGGTCGGGGTCCCGGCCCACCGCTCGTCTGCGCCGCGGAACAAGCGGCGCCCCACAACACCCAGGACCACATGGCCTTCACCCGCCGGCGCGCTCCTCCCCGCCGCGCAGCGCCTCCCCGAGCAGCACCTCGACGCCTTCGCGGCGCAGCTTACCTAGCATCCGCGCCTCGACCCGGGCGGTGACCTCCACCACGCCGTCGGTGTGCGTCTCCCGCAGCACCTCCGTCTCCCGGTGCAACTCGGCCAGGAGGCGGCCGTCGGCCAGGGGGACCCGCACGCGCGCCAGTGGCCGGAGCGCCTGCGCCGCCGTGCGCAGCGCGTCACGCAGCGCCGTCACCCCGGGGGGCCGCCCATCGAGGCCGGCGCTCGTCAGCACGGCGTGCGGATACCGCTCCCGCACCTGCGCGAGGAACGCCGCGGGGTCGGACAGCAGGTCGGCCTTGTTGAAGACGTGGATGACGCCTTTGCGTTGCTCCGCGTGCAGGCCCATCTCCTCCAGCACGCCTTCGACCACGTCGACCTGCTCCTCCCACATCGGATGCGACGCGTCGATGACGTGCAGCAGCAGGTCGGCGGCGCGCGCTTCCTCCAGGGACGCGCGGAACGAAGCGACGAGATGGTGGGGCAGTTTGCGGATGAACCCGACCGTGTCGCTGAGGCGGAAGCGGTAGCCCTCACCCACGTCGACCTCGCGAGTGAGCGTGTCGAGCGTGGCGAACAGACGGTCCTCCACGAACACGTCCGTGCCCGACAGCGCCCGCAGCAGGCTGGATTTTCCGGCGTTGGTGTAGCCCAGCAGCACCGCCTGGGGAATGTCGCGCCGCCCCTGCCGCTGATTCGCGCGGTGCTCCGCCACGTCCTCGAGCCGCCGACGCAGCACGGAGATCTTGCGACGGATCACGCGCCGGTCGGTTTCGAGCTGGGTCTCGCCCGGGCCCCGCAATCCGATACCGCCGCGAATGCGCGAAAGGTGGGTCCACATGCGCGTGAGCCGCGGCAGCAGGTACTCCAGCTGCGCGAGCTCCACCTGCATCTTCGCCTCCGCGCTCCGGGCCCGCGTGGCGAAGATGTCGAGAATCACCTCGGCGCGGTCCATCACCCGCACGCCGGTCGTCTTCTCGAGGTTGACCCCTTGCACCGGCGAGAGCGGCTCATCGAACATGAGCAACGTCGCGCCGCCCTGCGCCATGAGCGCTTTCAGCTCCTCGACCTTCCCGGGCCCAAGGTACAGGTTGGGCGTGGGCGCATCGATGCGCTGCACCAGCCGTCCGACCACCTCCGCGCCCGCGGTGTCGGCGAGCCGGGCGAGCTCGTTGAGATGCTCGTCCACGTGCGTCACGTCGGCGGAGCCCTTGCGCGGCGCCCCCACCAGATAGACCCGCTCCTGAGGCGGCTGGATCTCGATCAGCTGACGGATGGGCGCCCCCTTGGGCCGATCATTTCAGCAGGGCCTTCAACGGCACCTCACCCGAGCCGTGCACCTGCACGCGGCGGTCGCCGACCGGCGTGCTGAGAGTGGCCACGCCGGTGAGGCCGAAACGCACCGCCTGCCGCGACAGGAGAGCGCGCGCCCCGGCGCCGACGCCGGCCCATTCGAACTGCACCGGCACGGTGACGGGGCTGTGCTGTTGCGACGGCAGGTCGAGCGGCGTCTCCACCAGAGCGTCGCCGAAGTGCACGTCCTCGAGATCGATTCCCAGCTCGAGCCGGGTCGTTTTCAGGCGGTAGTCGTTGGGGTTGAACACGTCGAGGGCCAGATCGAGCGAGCCACCGGTCAACCCCAGTCCCGTCACGCGGATCTCCTGCAGCTTGATGTCGGGCTCCTGGAACCGCAGCGCCTGCCCCAGCGTGGCACATCCAGCGACCATCAGGGAGACTCCGAGCCACCGCGTCCACCGGCTCATTCCGCCCCCCCGCTCCCGGCGCTCCCCTTCTGTTCCTCGGCGGCTTCCCGCTTGCGACGCTCCCACCATTCGACACGCTCCTTTACCGTCTTTTCGTACCCGCTGTCGGTCGGCTCGTACCAGCGCGCCCCTTTCAGGGCTTCGGGCAGGTACTCCTGTACCGTGTACGCGCTGTCGTAATCGTGCGCGTAGCGATACCCCTCACCATACCCCAATTCATGCATCAGTTTCGTGGGCGCGTTGCGGATGTGCAGCGGCACCGGTTCGGCGGGATGGGCCGCGGCGGCGGACGAGGCTTCGCCGAAGGCCTTATAGACCCGATTCGACTTGGGCGCCGTGGCCAGGTACACCGTCGCCTCGGCCAGGGCGAGCTCACCCTCCGGACTCCCCAGGAAGTGGTAGGCGTCCTTCGCGGCGAGCGTCACCGTGAGTGCACGGGGGTCGGCAAGCCCCACGTCCTCACACGCGATGCGTACCAGCCGGCGCGCCAGGTACAGCGGATCCTCACCGCCCGCCAGCATCCGCGCCAGCCAGTACAAGGCGCCCTCCACGTCGCTGCCGCGTACCGCCTTGTGCAGGGCCGAGATGAGGTTGAAGTGCTCCTCACCACCCTTGTCGTACTTCGCGAAGCGCTTCTGCAGGGCGTCGGCCATCAGGGCCGCTGTCAACACCCCCTTCCCGCTTCCCCCTTCCCCCTTCCCCACGAGGTATTCCGCCCCCGCCTCCAACGCCTGCAGCGCTCGCCGGGCGTCACCGTCCGCCTCGCGCGTCAGCAGGGCCAGCGCATCATCGTCGATCGCGAGACCGAGCCGGCCGAGGCCCCGGTCGCCGTCGGTCAGGGCGCGCCGCACCAGGATCGCGAGCTCTTCGGCGATGAGCGGCTGCAGCACGAATACGCGGCAGCGCGACAGCAGGGCGCCGGTCAGCTCAAAGCTCGGATTCTCGGTCGTCGCCCCGATCAGCGTGATGATGCCGTTCTCCACCCACGGGAGGAACGCATCCTGCTGGGCCCGGTTGAAGCGGTGGATCTCGTCGCAGAAGAGGATCGTTCCCTGGCCCTGGTACTTGAGCCGCTCCTCGGCCTCGCGAATGATCTCGCGCACGCGGCCCACGCCTTCGGTCACCGCGGAGAACGGCTCGAAGTGACGGTCGGTGTAATTCGCGATGATGCGGGCGAGGGTGGTCTTCCCCGACCCCGGCGGTCCCCAGAAGATGCAAGAACCGACGTCACCGCGGCGGATCAGCTCCCCCAGCGCCTTCCCGGGACCCAACAGGTGCTCCTGCCCGAGGAAATCCTCCAACGTGCGCGGACGCATCCGCGCAGCGAGCGGCTCGGACGAGCCCTGAAACAGCGTCGGCTCACTCATGCGAACCGCTCCACCAGCGCGCGGGTGGCGTAGAACAGGGCGGCGCCGGTGAAGAACGCGGCCGGCAGCGACCACCCGCGCTTGCCCTGGAACTCCGGCACCAGGTTCGACGCCGCGACGTAGAGCGTGACGCCGCCCGACAGGGCGAGCCCGTGCCGCACCAGCACGCCCAGCGAATCGGTGAGCAGCACGCCGAGCAGCGTGGCAAGCCCGAGCAGCGCCGCGGCGCGCACCGCGGTCGCGGGGCTCCGCCCGCCGGCCAGCATGAGGCTGGCGATAGTCACGCCCTCCGGGAGCTTGTGGAGCAGAATCCCCACGAACACCATAACGCCGAGCGTGGGCCGCACCAGGAACGCGCTGGCGATGGCGACGCCGTCGAAGCAGGTGTGCAGCAGCAGTCCCACCAGCGCCGACGTCCCCGCGCGCGCATTGACGGCGTGCGTCTCCTCACCGAAATGGAAGTGGGGCGTGACCGTATGCTGGGTCAGATGCACCGCCAGGTAGCCGAGGAGCACCAGCGATGGTCCTGACGGACCGCTGCGCACCAGCGCCTCCGGCACGATCTCCGTGAGACACACCGCCAGCAGGAACCCGGCTCCGAACGCGACGAAGTGGTCGATGACCCGCAGGCTGCCCGCGGCGTGGCGCACGACCGCCACGGCGCCGATCACATTGCCCGTGGCCGCCACCGCCGCGTACAGGAGCGCCGCCCCGCCGCTCGTCATGCGGGTTGCAGCCAGTCCCGCACGCGGGCCAGGAGGAGGGCGCGGGTGTTGTGCCCCGGATCGTCCAGCACGTGGTCCAGCAGCCGCGCCAGCATTTCGCCGACCTCGGGTCCCGGCCGCACGCCCGCCGCGATGAGGTCGTCCCCGTGCACTGCCAGGTCTTTGAGCGACAGCGGATCGCCCGCCGCCCGCACCGCCGCCACCACCTTGGGGAGTGGGGAGCGGGGAGCGGTCGCCACCAGCAGCGCGAGGAGGTCGTCGGCCGCGGGGCCTGTTTGGTACAGCCAGCGCCGCACGGGGGGCAGATGCTTCGGATCCGGGTACTTGTCCCGCCAGTCCCGGATCGCGCGTCCGCGCTCGATGTCCCGGGTGGCGCACTTGAGACGAGTCAGCAGGGATGGCGGATCCGAGGCCAGGTACGACGAGATCAGCACAGGATCGCGCGGCAACTTGTCGACCACTCCCCGCTCTCCACTCCCCGCCTTTCTCAGCTCCGGCAGCCAGATACGGACGGCGCCGATTTCCCGCCACAACGCGACCAGGCGGCTCACGCGTCGCGCGGTCGCGATCCCCTTGAACCACTCGTCGCGCACCCGCTCGGCCGACAGCTGGGCCAGCCCCTGCACGTTGGCCCGCGCGGCCTCCCGGGTCGCCGCGTGGATGCGGAACTCGAATCGCGCGCTGAAGCGCAGCGCCCGCAGGATGCGCAGGTAGTCCTCCTGAAAGCGCCAGTTCGGGTCGCCCACGGCCCGAATCACCTTGCGCTCGAGATCGGCCGCCCCGTTGAACGGATCGCGCCATTCGTGGCGCAGCGGGTGATACGCGATCGCGTTGATGGTGAAATCGCGGCGCGCCAGGTCGTCGGTCAGCGAGACCCCGAACTCGACGCGCGCGTGGCGGCCGTCGGTCTGCACGTCCCGCCGGAACGTGGTGACCTCGTGCGGCCGGTTGTGCGTGTCCAGCACAGCCACCGTGCCGTGCTCGACGCCGACCGGGACGGTCCGACGGAACAGCCGCTGCACGACCTCCGGGACCGCCGCCGTGGTGAGGTCGAAATCGTGGTTCTCGAGACCCAGCAGGGTGTCGCGCACCGCGCCCCCCACGCACCAGGTCTCGTACCCCTCCTCTTCGAGACGGCGGGCGATACGCAGGACTTCCCGAGGAATGTCGAGGGACTCGGGGAACGTCATGGGAGCGCAGGGAGCACGGAGCAGTCCGCTCCGGTGTGCCGACAGAGCCACGGTGCCGACTGCTCCCTGCTCCGTGCTCCCGGAGTCACCCACACAGCACGCTCCCGCCGTTCACATTGAGGACCTCGCCGGTGATGTGGCGGGCCAGCGGGGAGCAGAGAAACACGATCGGTCCCGCGACGTCCTCGGCGCTGGCCACCCGGCCCAGCGGGATACCGCGCTCGATCTCGCGGCGTCCCTGCCCGCCGTTCCGCGCGTACGGCAGCGCCGCCATTTCGGTGTCGACCCACCCGGGGGCGACACAGTTGACGGTGATGCGTGGGGCGAGCTCGACGGCGAGCGACTTGGTGAGAGCGATGACGGCCCCCTTGGTGGCTCCGTAGTCGGCATGAAACGCCTCCCCGCGCTGCCCCGCGGTCGAGGAGACGAGGACGATCTGTCCTCCATCCGAGATCCGGGGGATGGCAGCGCGGCAGACGTACACGACGCTGTCCAGGTTGGCGCGCCGGGTTTCCTCCCACTGCGCGTCGCCCATCGCCGCCAGCGGCACGTCCTCGGGCGGCCAGATCCCGTGGTTGACCACGAGGACGTCGATCCCGCCCAGCGCCGCCACCGCTTCGTCCACGATGCGCCGCGCGCCGGCCGGCTCGCCCAGATCAGCGCCGACGGCCGTCGCCTCCCCGCCCGCGTCCCGGATCGCGCGCACGGTTGCGGCGGCATCCGCCGCCCGTTTGCGGTAGCCCACCACGACGCGGGCGCCGACCCGGGCGAGCAGCAAAGCCGTCGCGCTCCCGATGCCGCGTCCGCCACCGGTCACGATCGCGCGACGGCCGGTGAGGTCGATCACCCCGCCAGGCGCTCCTCGATCCACTCGCAGATCAGGTGCTCGATGGCGAGGTGCAGCTCCTGAATGCGCGCGGTGTCGTCGGCCGGAACGACCAGCGCCAGATCGGCGAGTTCGCGGAGCGCGCCGCCCGACTTGCC
>DATDED010000132.1:0-1633 GCA_036523455.1 Gemmatimonadales bacterium | reverse complement strand
GGCAGGTAGGTGTCGGTGACGAGGGCGATTCTCACGCCGAGAACATCGGCGTGCCCAGTCAAGGGGCGGTGACGGCGGGGTTACGGCTCTGTAACGACCGGGCGGGCCGGAAACTCGAGGCGGATCGTGGTGCCGCGGCTGCCCACGCTCTCCGCAGCCACCCGCCCCCCATGCGCCTCCATCAGGTGCTTGACGATCGACAGGCCCAGCCCCGTGCCCCCCTGCTCCCGGGACCGGCCCGGGTCGACCCGGTAGAAGCGCTCGAAAATCCGGGAGAGATGTGCCGTGGGGATGCCGGTGCCGGTGTCGGCGACGGTGAGGGCGATGCGCCCGCTCACGGCCCGGGCCGTGACGGTCACACGGCCTCCCGGCGCGGGGATGTAACGGAGCGCGTTGTCGTAGAGGTTGGTGAGGATCTGGCGCAGTGCGTCGGGGTCTGCGTGGAGGCGCTCGGCGCCCGCTTCCACAGCGACAGCGAGCTCCACCTGGGCTGTGTGGGCCCGCTCGGCGAAGGATCCCCAGGCCTCCCGGATGGCGCCGGCGACGTCGAGCTCTACGGGCCGCGGCCGCCAGCCGCCGGATTCGATGCGCGAGAGGTCGAGCAAGTCCTCGACGAGTCGTTGCATGCGGCGCGCGTGCGTGACGATGGTGGCCGCGAATTTCGCGGTCGGAGTGTCCGGATCCGCCTCGGAGACGAGTGTTTCGGCGTACCCGGCGATCGCCGTGAGCGGCGTCTTCAGCTCATGTGAGACGTTGGCCACGAAGTCGCGCCGCACCGTCTCGAGACGACGCAGGTCGGAGATGTCGCGCAGGACGAGCAGACTGCCGCCGTCGGGCAGGGGGTGGGCGGTGACGAGGACGTGGCGGTCGCCGAGCCGGAGCTCGCGCTCCGGCACGTCGCGCCGGGCCCGGATGTCCTCCACGAGCGCGCGGGCTGCCTTGTCGTGGAACAGCTCGGCCAGGGGCGGCAGCGCGACCGCCGGCTCGACGCGCAGCAGTCGCCGGGCGGCGGCGTTGACCGTGCGAATCACTCCACCGGCGTCCGTGGCGATGACGCCGTCGGTCATCGCCTCGACCAGGGCGGCGGTTTCCTCGCGCTCCCGGCGCAGCGCGGCGAAGCGGGCGTCGAGCTCGTCGTGCATCGCCCGCAGCGCCCGCACGTGCTGCGCGATCTCGGGGACGCGGCTGTCCGGAAACACGGGGCTGCGCTCTTCGGCGATGGCCCTGGCCGCGTTGGTGAGTGCGAGGAGCTGTTGCGCGTAGTACCGGCTGCCCACCCAGGCGAAGACGGCTGCGAGGGTGATCGCCACCGCTCCCGCGAGCCAGATGGCGCGCTGGATGGCGTCGATCGGCGCGTCCACGGCGGCCAGGGTCGCCGACACACGAACAACGGCGAGCCCCGGTGGCCCTCCACGAATCGCGAGGTACATGCGGTTGACGTCGGTCGAAACGCTGTAGCGCTTCGATTCGCCGACCCCGCTCGCGAGCGCGGCCACGACTTCGGGGCGGTGCGCGTGGTTCTCGAGCTGTGGCAACGCGTCGGCCGGAAACTCGGTGTCGCCCCGCACGCGCCCCGTCGAGTCGATCAACGTCACGCGGTGGCCGATGAGGGTGCCGAGCTGAATCGCGATCG
>DATDED010000131.1:0-4471 GCA_036523455.1 Gemmatimonadales bacterium | reverse complement strand
GATTCGGACCTGCGCGGCAACTCGGACATCTATCGCATTCCGGTAAACGGTGGTCCGGCCGAGCAGCTCACCGACGATCCGGCCGATGAATTTGCACCGGATCTTTCTCCCGACGGCCGTTCGATCGCCTATCACTCGTGGCGCATCGGGACGCGCGATATCGAGGTCAAGCCGCTCGACGGCGGACCCGTGGAGCGCGTCACGGCGACACCGGCGCAGGAGAGCTACCCTCGCTGGTCCCCCGACGGTCGGGCGATCGCGTTCATCAATCAAGTGCCGCCGTTTTCCCTGCTCCTCACGCGCAGCGAGGGCAACGGGCGTTGGTCGACCCCCACGCTGATTGCCTCCCGGACTGTGGGCGATGCCTGGTCCCCGGATGGGCGTTCCCTCGCCTATGTCGATGCGGAAACCGACCGGCGGCCCGCCGGCCTCAGGGTCGTGCCGGCCGAAGGCGGCAGCCCGCGCCGCGTATTCGATCCCACCCCGACGGTGCCACCGGCGGAACAGGCCGAGTGGAGTCCCGACGGTCGGACGCTGTATTACAAGGCGCACGATGCGCAGGGACGGGCGTCGTTCTGGGCCGTCAACGCCTCGGGTGGACTTCCACGCGTGCTGGTCCGGTTCAACGACTTGAGCCGACCGTCTTCCCGCCGGGACTTCGCGACGGACGGAAAGCGGTTCTATTTCGCGATCCAAGACCGCCAGAGCGACGTGTTCGTGGCCGAAGTCATCACGAAGTGAGCCCCGTATGAGCGAACCCTCGAGCGCCGTCGCTCGACTGTCCGCGGCCCTCGGCGACCGCTACACGATCGAGCGCGAGCTCGGCGCCGGCGGCATGGCCACCGTGAAGTGGCGGCAAGTGAGCGAAGGCGCGATTCGGCTGGCCGGCCCGGCCGCCAGGCCGTACCTTCGACCCGACACGCTCGCCCGCCTGACGAGGATCTCGTGAAACCGAAAGAACTCACCATCCGGGGCCTCATCCTCGGCGCGCTGATCACCACCGGCTTCACCGCCGCCAACGTCTATCTCGGTCTCAAGGTCGGCCTCACCTTCGCCTCCTCGATCCCGGCGGCGGTGATCTCCATGGCGGTGCTCAGCGCGGTCAAGGATTCGACGATTCTCGAGAACAACATCGTGCAGACCGTCGCCTCGGCCGCCGGCACGCTCTCGGCGATCATCTTCGTCCTCCCCGGCCTGGTGATCGTCGGCTGGTGGACCGGATTCCCCTTCTGGCAGTCGTTCCTGATCTGCGTGAGCGGCGGGGTGCTGGGCGTGCTGTTCACCATTCCGCTGCGTCGCGCCCTGGTGACCACCTCCGATCTCCCCTATCCCGAAGGCGTCGCCGCCGCCGAGGTGCTGAAGGTCGGCTCCGGCACACGGGGGGAAGTGAAGGACGACACCGGCGAGGCGCGCGAGGGGCTCATCGCCGTCATGCTGGGCTCGGTGGCGTCGGGCGGACTCGCCATCCTCACGGCCACCCGCGTCGCCGCCGGCGAAGTGAGCGCGTATTTCGCCCTCGGGGCCCGCGCTTCCAGCGGGTACAACATCGCGTGGTCGCTGGCGCTGCTGGGCGCGGGACATCTGGTGGGGCTCTCGGTCGGCATGGCGATGCTCGTGGGGCAGGTGATCTCCTGGGTCGCCGCCGTCCCGATCCTCACCGCGCTCAACCCCGCCGATCCGGGCGTCACGCTCGCCGCGCACACCGCCACGATCTGGCGCACCCAGGTGCGCTTCATCGGCGCGGGCACGATCGGCGTCGCGGCGATCTATACCCTCGCCACGCTCGCGAAACCGGTCATCGGCGGCCTGGTGAGCACCCTCGCCGCCTCCCGCCGCGCCGCGGGAGGTGATGACCGGGACCGCGACCTGTCGCCGGCGTGGATCCTGGCGCTTACGGTCGTGTGCCTGCTGATCGCCGGGGGGTTGGCGTTCACGTTCGCGCGCTCCACCCCGCTCGCGCCGAGCGCCTGGCGGCTCACGCTGGTGGCGGTGCCGTTCGTCCTGGTGGTGGGCTTCGTGATCGCCGGGATCTGCGGCTATATGGCGGGGCTCATCGGCGCGTCGAACAGTCCGATCTCGGGCGTCGGGATCCTGTCGATCGTGGTGTGCGCCTCGCTGCTGATGCTCGCCGTGCCCGCCACCGACGCGACCCGGCCGGCGCTGGTCGCCTTCGCGCTCTTCGTCACCGCGATCGTCTTCGCCTGTGCCACGATCTCCAACGACAACCTCCAGGACCTGAAGACGGGCCAGCTCGTTGGCGCCTCGCCGATGCGCCAGCAGATCGCGCTGATCGTCGGTGTCGGCGCCGGTGCCGCGGTCATCCCGTCGGTGCTCAATCTCCTCGCCAAGGCGTACGGATTCGCCGGCGCACCGAACGTCGACGTCGTGGCGGCCAACCCGTTGCCCGCCCCACAGGCCACGCTCATCTCGGCGCTGGCGCAGGGGGTCGTCGGCGGCCATCTCGATTGGCAGATGATCGGCATCGGCGCCCTCATCGGGGTGGCGTTGATCCTGCTCGACGCCGCCCTCGGGGCGATGCACAAGCTGCGCATCCCGCCGCTCGCCGTCGGCATCGGGATCTACCTGCCGATGTCGGCGACCTTCGCCGTGGTGGTGGGCGCGGTGATCTCGCACTGGTTCCGGGCCCGCGCCAAGGCGACGCCCAACCCCGATCGCACCGAACGGCTGGGGACGCTGGTCGCGTCGGGCCTGATCGTCGGGGAGAGCCTCTGGGGCGTGATCAACGCCGGGCTCATCGTGGCGACGTCGAGTGACGCCCCGATCGGCCTGGTCCCGGAATCGTTCCGCGCCGCCCCCTGGCTCGGCGTGCTCGGCTTCGTGGCCGCGATCGTGTGGCTGTACCGGTGGATGCTGCGCCGCGGCGCGGCGGCGCAGGCAGCCTGACCGGTGGCGGATATCGCCGAGCGTCTGAGCAGCGCCCTCACCGACCGCTACCGCAAGCCGGAGAACATCCTGTTCTTGATGGTGCAACACACAAGCACTACATTGTAACACATGAAGGACTCACACCTCACCCTCCGCCTGCCCGCGGGGCTGGCCCGCCTGCTGACGCGGTGGGCCGCGGCCCATGGCGTGCCCAAGTCACAGGTGGCGCGTGAAGCGGTGGCCCGGTATCTCGCAGCCCCTGGCGCCGAGGCACCGACGACCCTCGGCCTGTCCGCGCGCGATCTCGCACGGCGCTGGCCCACGCTGCCCCGCCTGCACCCCGAGGAGGCGGCGGGGCTCGCGGCGGATATCCTGTCAGGGCGCGATGCGCTGCCCCCGGTGGCGCCGTCGTGGGAGTGATCCTCGATACCTCCGTGCTGGTGGCCGCCGAGCGGGGAACCGTCCGGCTGGAGCCGTTCCTCGATTCGCTGGGAGACGCGCAGGTTGCCATTGCCGCCATCACCGCCGCCGAACTGCTGCACGGCTGTCACCGCGCGGCTGATCCGGGGGTTCGCGCCAGGCGTTTCGCCTTCGTCGAAGCGCTGCTCGACCTGATGCCGGTTTTGCCCTTCGGACTGGCCGAGGCGCGGCGTCATGCCGAGCTCTGGGCTCACCTCGTCCGGGAGGGCACGGTGATCGGACCGCACGACCTGCTCATCGGGGCCACGGCCCTGGCCCAGGGACATCTGCTGGCCACGTTGAACCGGAAGGAGTTCAGCCGGGTGGCGGGACTCGGTTTTGTCGCTCTCGATCGGTTCGTGCGATGACGGCCGTGCGTCTCGCCGCGGCCCTCGCCGACCGCTACCGCATTGAGCGCGAGCTCGGTGCGGGCGGCATGGCCACGGTGTACCTCGCCCAGGACCTGAAACACGACCGGAAGGTCGCGATCAAGGTGTTGCGGCCGGAGCTCGCCGCGGTCATCGGCGCCGAGCGATTCCTGAGTGAGATCAAGACCACCGCCAACCTGCAGCACCCGCACATCCTGCCGCTGCACGACTCGGGGCAGGCGGACTCCTTCCTCTTTTATGTCATGCCCTTCGTGGAAGGCGAGTCGCTGCGCGACCGGCTGACGCGCGAGAAACAGCTGCCGATCGCTGATGCGGTACGGATCGCCACGGAGGTAGCGGGGGCGCTCGATTACGCCCATCGCCACGGCGTCATCCACCGCGACATCAAGCCCGAGAACATCCTCCTCGTGCAGCGGAAGGACGGCGGCGATCTCGCCAAGCTCACCGACTTCGGCGTCGCCAAGATCACCCAGGTCTCGCGCTCGCTCCCGGCGGCGGCGGTCGATCAGGTCTTCGGAACGGCCGGATTCGTGGCGCCCGAGTACCTCCTCGGCGAGACCGCGATCGACGGGCGCGCCGATCTCTATTCGCTCGGCGTCGTCCTCTACATGGCGCTCACCGGCACCCGTCCGTACGACGTGAGCAACGAGTCCGATCTGCTCACCATGCCGCTCAGCGAGGAGCCGATCCCGGCCGGCGAGCGGGTGCGGAACATTCCGCGCGCGCTCGAGGCGCTG
>DATDED010000130.1:0-4518 GCA_036523455.1 Gemmatimonadales bacterium | reverse complement strand
GCTGCTGGCGCGCGCCCTCCGGCGCCGGCGCGAGATCGCCGTCCGGCTGGCGATGGGCGTGAGCCGCGCCCGGCTCGCGACCCAGCTGCTCACCGAGAGCCTGCTGCTGGCCCTGCTGGGCGGCATGGCCGGCGTGCTGGTGGCTCAGTGGGGCGGTGCCGTGCTGCGGGCCGCATTGTTGCGGGACACCTCGGGGGCCGCCGTGGTGACCGACCCGCGCACGCTGCTGTTCGCGGGTTCAGCCGCGCTCGTCGCCGGATTCCTGACCGGGCTGGCGCCGATCCTCCAGACGCGCCGCGCCGATCTCACCCAGGACCTGAAGGCGGGCGAGCGAGAGGGCGCCATCCACCGCTCCCGGACGCGGGCCGCACTGCTCGTGCTGCAGGGGGCGCTCTCGGTGGTGCTGCTGGTCGGCGCCGGGCTGTTCGTGCGCTCGCTGCGGCACGTGCAGCACGTGCACCTGGGGTATGACGCCGACTCGGTGCTCATCGTCGACCTGCAGATGCGCGGGATGCATCTCGACAGCGCGCAGAGCGTGACGCTGTTGCGGCGGCTGCTGGATCAGAGCCGATCCATTCCCGGCGTCAGCCACGTCTCACGCCAGGTGACGATGCCGTTCTGGAGCAGCTGGAACACGGATCTGCACGTGGCCGGCATCGATTCCACGGCGCGGCTCGGCGAATTCGAGCTGAACGCCGTCTCCGGGGAGTACTTCGCGACCATGGGGACGCGTCTGCTGCGCGGCCGCGGCATCAGCGATCAGGACGTGGCCGGGGCCCCGGGCGCGATGGTCGTGAGCGAGGCGATGGCCCGGACGTTGTGGCCGGGTCGCGAGCCGCTGGGCGAATGTGTGCGCGTGGGCGCCGACACGGCGCCGTGCACGGCCGTGGTCGGCGTCGCCGAGAACATCAAGTCCCGCAATCTCGGAAATGACCCCGGGCTCTTCTATTACGTGTCGTCGGCGCAATTCAGTCCCGACGTCGGCGGGCTGTTTGTTCGCATGCACGGCGATGCCGCGCACGCAAAGGAGACCGTCCGCCGCAGCCTGCAGCCGCTCATGCCGGGGGCGTCCTATGTCACGGTCACCCCGCTCGTCGACGTGCTCGGCAGTCAGACGCAATCCTGGGAGCTGGGCGCCACGATGTTCACGGTGTTCGGGCTGCTCGCCCTGGCGCTCGCGGCGATCGGCCTGTACAGCGTGATCGCCTACAACGTCGCCCAGCGCACCCACGAGCTCGGCGTCCGCTCGGCGCTCGGGGCCCAGCTGGGTGATCTGGTGCGCCTCGTGCTCACCGACGGCATGCGGCTGGCCCTGGTGGGCGTCGTCCTGGGCAGCATCATCGCCTTCATCGTGGGCCGGTGGGCGCAGCCGCTGCTGTTCGAGCAAACGGCCCGGGATCCCGCGGTCTTCGCCGGCGTGGCGGTGCTGCTCCTGGCGGTGGCCGCGCTGGCGTGCTTCATCCCCGCGCGCCGCGCCGGTCGTGTAGACCCGATGCGCGCTCTGCGTTCGGAATAGGTTTTGCGCGTCCGCCTCTGAGCCTGCAGCTTTAGCGGTGGGATGCTCCGCACTCACCGCTCGCTCGGAGGTTCGATGTCCCGCCGGCTGCCGTCGTTCGTCCTGTGCCTCGCCGTGGCCGTTCCCGCGACGTCGCTGACCGCCCAGCAACCCGCCGATACGACGTATGCGCGGCTGGTGCGCGAGTACACGACCGATTCCCGGTTTCTTCCGGCTTCGGTGGCGACGCTGCCGCTCTCGACCACGATCCCCTCGCCGCAGCGACACTTCGGCACGATTGCCGGTGCCCCGGGCGTCATGCACCACTCGGATGAGATCTACGGCTACTTCCGCGCGCTGGCGGCGGCGACCTCGCGGGTACGGGTCGAGACGGCCGGGAAGACCGAGCAGGGGCGCGACATCGTGCTCGTCGTCATCGCCGATTCGGGCCTACTGGCGCGGACCGACGCCTACCGGGCGACGCTCGCGCGGCTGGCCGATCCACGGACGGTGCCCGCGGCCTCGCTTGATTCGGTGCTCGCCGTCGCCAAGCCGGTGTACTACCTGAACGGCGGGCTGCACTCGACCGAGATGGGAAGCCCGGAAATGCTGATGGAGCTGGCGTACCGGCTTGCCGCGAGCGACGAGCCGGCCATCCGCCGGATCCGCGAAGGGATGATCACCCTGATCAACCCGGTGAGCGAGCCCGACGGCCGCGACCGTCAGGTGGACTGGTACCTCCACTACACGAAGAGCCACCCGACGGCCGACGACGGCTTCCCGCGCTCGAGCCCCTTCTGGGGCGACTACGCCTTCCACGACAACAACCGGGACGGGCTGCAGATGGCGCTCGCGCTGACGCGCGCGATCTACAAGGTGTACTACGACTGGCACCCGCTGGTGATGCACGATCTGCACGAGTCCATCCCGCTGCTCTACGTCTCCACCGGCACCGGTCCCTACAACGAGCACAACGATCCCGTGGCGGTCAGCGAGTGGCAGTTGTTCGCCAACAACGACATCGCGGCGCTCGACGCGCAGGGGCTCCCCGGGGTCTGGACCTGGGCGTTCTTCGACGGCTGGTGGCCGGGGTACGCGATCTGGGTCGCGAACAATCACAACGCCATCGGCCGCTTCTACGAGACGTTCGGCAACGCCGGCGCCAACACCTACGTCCGCGATCTCTCCGATGACAGCTACGCCGGGGACTCGGTCACGAGCCGCCAGTGGTACCGCCCCTGGCCGCCCACGCGGAAGGTCCGGTGGTCGGCGCGGGACAACGTGAACTACATGGAGGCGGGCGTTCTGGCTTCCCTCACGTTCACCGCCGAGAACGCCGAGCGCCTGCTGCGCAACTTCTGGCAGAAGGGGACGAACAGCATCACGCGCGGCCGCACCGAGAAGCCCTACGCCTACCTGATCCCCGGCTTCGCGCGCCAGCGGGATCCGTCGCGCACCGCCTACCTCGTGAACCAGCTCGAGCGCCAGGGAATCGAGATCCAGCGTCGCACCAGCGGCGAGTCGGCGGGCGATTTCGTGATCGCGCGCGACCAGCCGTACGGCGATCTCGTCGCCAACCTGCTGGGGACCCAGCACTACCCCCAGTCCGCCAAGTATCCGCCCTACGATGACATCGCCTGGACGCTCGGCGATCAGTACGGCGTGACGGTCACCGGCGTGAACGATACCGCCGTGTTCCATTGGAGCGGGCTCGAGCGCGTGACCGACACGGTCGCGGCGCCCGGGGTGGTGACGGGGAACAGCGGCTCGGCGTACGTCGTCGGCTACCGCGGACAGGTCGACCTCGTCCCCGGCCTGTATGCGCTGCGTGACCTGGCGCCCAGCGTCAGAGCGTTCGCGGCCGAGACGGCGTTCGTCGCCGGCTCCGACAGCTTCCCCGCCGGGTCGGTCGTGATCGAGGGCGCCAGCCCCGAGCCCATGCGCATCGTCGCCCAGCGCTACGGTCTGACGATCCACCGCATGACCACCGCACCGACGGTGGCGCGCCACCTCCTCGATCTGCCGCGCGTGGCGATCTACCACAGCTGGTACTCGACGCAGGACGCCGGGTGGGCGCGCTACACCTTCGAGAAGTACGGCATCCCCTTTACGTCGATCGACAAGGACGACCTGCGCCGCGGGGGGCTGCGGGCGCGCTTCGACGTGATCCTGGTTCCCAGTTTCGGTGGCTCGGTGACGCAGATGATCAACGGGGTCGACCGCAAATGGGGGCCGTTGCCCTACCAGAAGACGAAGGACACGCCCAATCTCGGCACGCCGTTCTCGTCGCCCGACATCACGGGTGGGCCGGGATTCGCGGGGGTGGCGGAGCTGCAGCGGTTCGTGGATGCCGGGGGCACGCTCATCACGCTGGGCGCGGCGACCACGCTCGCGTCCGAGACCGGCATTGCCCGTCCCCTGTCGCCACACCGCACGAGCACGCTGTTTCATCCCGGCTCGATCGTGCGCGCGCGGGTGCTGCAGCGGCGCTCACCGATTTTGTACGGCTATCCCGACGTGACCACGGTGTTTCGCGGCAACGGGCCGCTGTTCGAGGTGGCCGACCGAGACAGCGCGTTCGTCGTGTTGCAGTACGGCGCCACGAAGAAGGTCGAGCACGACGAGGGGCCGATGCTCGGCATCCCCGATACGGCGCCCCCGCCAGCGCGCGGGAAGCCGGACAGCACCAAGGCCGGACCTTCCCGGGAGGAGGCGGACAGCACTAAGGCCGCGCCGTCCCGGGAGGAGGCGTACGTCGTTTCGGGGATGGTGCGCAACGAGAAAGAGATCGTGGGTGAGGGCGCGATCTTCGACGTCCCGGTGCGCGGCGGACGGGTCATCGCGTTCTCGTTCGACCCGTTACACCGCTTCCTCAACCACCACGAGTTTCCGCTCGTGTGGAACGCGCTCGCGAACTGGAACGACCGGCCCTAGGCCGTCGCCTGACCGTGGGCCTCGACGAACCACAACAGTTTGTCGTTGCCCCGGACGATCTCGGTCAGCAGGTCCGCGGTGGCGGCGTC
>DATDED010000129.1:0-5066 GCA_036523455.1 Gemmatimonadales bacterium | reverse complement strand
CGTGGTCACCCGCTGCGGCTCGCCTCCCGAGACGTCCACTATCCAGATCGACGACCGGGCCACGTTGCCGCTCGCCCTCCAGAGCGGATTGCCGTTCACGTAGGCGATCAGTTTCCCGTCCGGCGACCATACCAGGGAATGCAGCGCCGAATATCGTGAGCGGTGGACCATGATGCGGCGCGAGGCAGTGTCGGCGGTTGAGACGGTGAAGATCGTGTCGGCGACGACGAAGGCGACCCGAGCACCGTCGGGAGCCCATGCCACGCACGGGTCGCCTTGGGCGGTGAGACCCGGGAAGTCTACCGCCCGTGTCAGCACGCGCTGGGGTAGCGCAATCGACCGCACTGCACCACCCAGGCTGCCGGTCTCGTTCCATGCGCATCCGGCGGCACGGCAGGCGAGGAACCGGACGAAATCGCCGTCCGGGCTCCACGACGGATACCACTCTCTGAGGAGTGAAGAGTCGGCCGGTCGGGCTTCTCCGCCGCCGGCGACGTTGGCGGTCTTCCGGATTACGAGATGCGGAGCGCCAATCGCTCCCGCCACGTACGCGACCTCCTTGCCGTCCGGCGATATCGCCGGCTGGAACTCGACACCCGGCTCCGTCGTGACCGGTGTGATGTCCGAGATGGTAATGTTGAGCGGCTTGGACTTGGGCAGTTGACTCACCAGCAGCGCAACTGCGGCAAGTCCAGCCACCCCCGCCACCCAGCGCGGCAACCGCTTCCGCACCCTATCCGGCCATGTTTGGGTCGACGCGCTGGGTGTGACCATCACCTCAGGGCGCGCTAGCGCCGCGGCGAAATCCGCCGCGTTCAGGTGTCGGTCCGCCGGCGTCCCAGCCAGCACCTTGGTGAGCGCCGCCCCGATACCCGCCGGCACGGCCCCTCGCACCACCGAGATCCGCGGCAATGGCTCGCTCAACTTCTTCGCCAGGATCGCCTGCGGCGTCGGCCCCGTGTACGGCGTTTCCCCGCTTAGCATCTCGTACAGCACGCAGCCCAGGGAGTAGAGATCCGACCGGCCGTCGAGCTCCTGGCTGCCCACCGCCTGCTCGGGACTCATGTACGCCGACGTCCCAACCGCGATTCCCGTCTCGGTGAGCCTCTCGCTCCCCGCGGCCGTGATCGCCCGCGCGATCCCGAAGTCAGCCACCACCGCATGGCCCGACTCGAGCAGGATGTTCTCGGGCTTGATGTCGCGGTGCACCACGTCGTGGCTGTGCGCGTAGCTCAGCGCGTCCGCCACTTCCCGGGCGATCTGCAGGGCGTCCCCAAGCGGCAACTGTTTCTCGCGGGTGAGCCGGTCGCGCAGCGACTCGCCCTCGACGTAGGGCATGACGTAGTAGAGGAAGCCCGCCGCCTCGCCCGAGTCGAGCAGCGGCAGGATGTGCGGATGGTTGAGCGGGGCGGCGATGGCGATCTCGCGCAGAAACCGCTCGGGGCCGAGGGCGGCGGCGAGCTCGGGTTTCAGGACCTTGATGGCCACGCGGCGCTGGTGCTTCAGATCCTGGGCGAGGTAGACCGTCGCCATTCCCCCACGGCCCAGCTCGCGCTCGAGGGCGTAGCGGCCAGCAAGGGCAGTGGTGAAGGACGCCGGTGCGGTCATGCGCCGACGCTACGGGCGGAGCGCGCCGGAAACCCGGGGCGACGCATTAGAAGCTGACCTCGATGCCGAGCCGCGCCGCCATCGGGGCCTGGTACGCTAGGGGCTGCTTGTACTGCGGGTTCGGGGAGGTCGGACCGTTCTGGTCGCGGCTCAGGTAACCAACCTCGTCCACCAGCGTGGTGCGTCGCGGGTTACCGAGGTGCAGCACGTCCACCACCACGCGGCTGCTCGGCCCACGGCGGACGGGCAGCACGTAGGCCAGCCGGAGATCGACGTTCCACAGAGCAGGAGTCCGCCCGGCGCTGCCGCGTGGGACCACGAACGAAGGAGTGCCCAGGCCGAAATCGCCCGGCGCGAAGTCGTTGATCGGCGAGCCGGATGCGGCGTAGAGGAACGCTCCCCCCTCCAGCCCGAATGGGAAGGCGTATGCCCCGCTCACCTTGAACACGTGGGTCCGGTCGTTGGGCAGGAGGCCGGAGCTGTTGACCGCTTGTCCCGGGACCATCAGCGCCTGGTTCTGACCGGGTTGGGGGACGGACCCCGCGAAGTCCGAGGAGTAACCCCCGGTGTAGTTGCCCCACGATCGGGACAGCACGTACGACGCGCGGTAGTGGAACCCCCGCCACGCGCCGCCCTCCGCGGCGATCTCGAGCGCGGTGTAGTCGCGCCGGGGGGCAGGGAGGAAGTCGAAGCCGCCCTGGCCGGGCGTCCCCATTTGCCACCAGGGGTTGCGGGAGAGATCGTAAGCAACCTGATAGGACGAGCGCAGGTGGTGATACATGCCGCGCACGGTGAGCCGGGTGCCAGCGCCCACCAGCCGTTCGTACCCGAGCGTGTATTCGTCGAAGTTGTCGCCGTGGAGCCCCGGGACGGACACCGAGCCCTGGGCCTCCGTCAATGTCAGGTCGGTAACGCTGTCGGGAACGGCACCCGGTTGCCGCGGGTCGGAAGAGTAGTAGCGATACATGTAGGGGGCGTCGAGGAACCAAGCTGCGGCGAGGAACTCGGGCAGCGTCTCGTAAACTCGGCCGTAGGACCCGAAAACGCGCTGCGTGCCGGGACGCCCGACCTGCCAGCTGAAGCCCGCCCGCGGCTGCCACTCGTCCGGTATGCGTTGCACGACTGCGCCGCTCGCACCTGTGAAAAACTGCCCTGACCACCGCAGCCCGGCGTTGAGCGTGAACCGGTCGGTGAGCCGCCAGCTGTCCTGCAGGTAGACAGCGGGCGAGCGATTATGGAACCGTCCGCCGTACTTCTGATAGTCTACTATGTAGAGCGCGGTGTCCTGCCGGATTATTTGGCCGCCGATACCGGTGCCCGTCTTCGAGAATTCCCACGCGACCAGCGCGTCCTCGTACTCTGCACCGGCGACGATGGTATGTTCGCCGAAGGTGAAGGTGCCACGCGTCACCAGGCTCGTGCGGCCATGGTCATCGTGCTGTGAGTAGGGGTAGCCCCCGCCGACCGAACCAATCACGTAGTCCTCGTACCTCGGCTCGGAGCGACCGAGCGGCGTCGCACCTTCGATCGAATATCGATCCCACTGCCGCGCCGCCGATGCCTCCAGCAGCACCGACGGGCTCGGCGTCACGGTGGCGCGAAGCGTACCAATCACGCCGCCGGAGATCCGCCGATTCAAGAGGGCGTCTGCATCCGTCACTGTCGGAAGCGGGGAAGGATCCACTGCGTCCCGCGAGGTGGGGTCGCCGAAGACCGACAACTCGAGCCCGGTGACCGAGCTGGCGCGCCAGGTGAGCTTCCCGGCGAACCGCAGCGCCGTGGTCTGGTCACGGAAGAACCCCAGACCGGTGATTTCCTTGTCTACCTGGTCCACACGCGGATTCAGCGCCGCCGAGTACCAGAGCCGGTCCCGCAGCACGGGCCCGCCCACCCGTGCCCCCACGTCGTAGCTCGCCGCTCCGGACTCGGTGATGGTCGGCGCCACCCGCGGGTCGAGCGCCAACGCGCTCGGCTGGACGAACCCGAAGACGTTTGCCTCGAAGTCATTGGTGCCCGAGTAGGTAATCGCGTTTACTACCGCGCCGAGGGCCCGGCCATACTGGGCTTCGTACCCACCGGTCTTGACGTCCACGGCGCGGACGAAGTTGTACGGCAGGCTGGTGGCCCGGGAGGCGTCGCGGGCGTCGGTCACGTTGACACCGTCGATGTAGTAGCGGTTCTCGAGCCCCGTGCTGCCGGCCACGTTGACCGGGTCGCCGCGGGTGCTCTCATTGACGTGGGGCAGCACCGTGATGAGGGACTTGTAGTCGCGGTCCACCGGGAGGCTCGCGTAGTCCGCCGCGTCGAGCGTGCCGCCGACCGTCGTGTGCGTCGGATCGATCGAGACCCCCTGCGCCGTCACCACAATCGGCGCGAGCTCCACCGGCTGCTGGGTCATCATCACCGTTTCGAGGAGGGTGGCGCGGCCCAGCTCCGCGACGACGCGCTGGATCACCACCGGCTGGTAGCCGATGTGCGCCAGGCGCAGCTCGTACTCGCCGGGCGGTATGGCCGGGAGCTGGAAGTACCCACGGGCGTCGGCCGTGGCACTCCGCGTGCCCTGGAGGAAGAGCCCACTCACGGTGACGACCGCGCCGGCGAGTGGCTCACCCTGTGTGGAGACGACGCGGCCCTCGAGGGAGCCCGTGACCTCCTGCGCGTGGACAACTGCTGGGGTGGCAAGCAGCAGAGACAGGACCCCGATCAAGCGCCGAGTACGCATGTGTGCCTCCTTGCGTGTGTCCCGCTCCGGTCTGCCTACCTCCACCGGGGTCCTTCGCGCCTACGCACCAGACCGCCTCATCAGCGCCTGGAACCTCGGATCGTGGCGAATGGGGTCCCACCGCGGGTCGAGCCGCAGCATGGGCCCGCTGTTCAACGAAGGCCCTGCCAGTGACAACTCGATCACGGGTAGGGCCGCATCGGTGAGACCGGCCTGTGCCAGGATCAGTGCACGCGGCAGGCTATAGACAGCTGCCATGGTCGCGAGGTCTCCCGACGCCGCCCGCAGCCAGTCTGCTTCCTGCTGCGCCTCGGCCCGCTGACCCAGCCCCGCCAGCGCGAGCCCGCGGCTTGCATGGAGCCGTGGGTCCTCAGGGAGGCTCCGCAATGCCGAGTCCAGTTGTGCCAACGCGCCACGGAACGCACGTCGTGCCGCCGCACTATCCCCGCGCAGCTGATCCGCCCAGGCCGCGTACAAGAGCGCCGGCTCGTACGCCTCCTGTGACTCGAAGATGACCCGCTGAGGCTCGGGCAGGAGCGCGAGGAGCGCATCGGGACGCCGCTCCCAGAGCGCCAGGCGCGCGCGTACGCGGAGCGCCGACGTCACCCCATAGTCCTCCGGCCCGTGCTCCAGCACCGCCCGCAAAGTGTCGAGCTGGCCGCGCCACTGCACAAAGACCATGGCCTTGGTGTACTTCTCCCGGCTCAGCTCCGGCGCGAGAGCCACCGTCCGGTCG
>DATDED010000128.1:0-7499 GCA_036523455.1 Gemmatimonadales bacterium | reverse complement strand
CCCGTGACCTGGGCGCGTAATCCGTGCGCCGGCACGAACACGACGTCGCCGGTCTCGAGTCGAATGTCCTGCCTGGTGTCGCCGCGCAGCAGATAGTCGTACAGGTCGAGGGTATCCACTGGTGTGCCGTTGCGCCGCACGACGACCTGCCGCATGTCGGAGCGGTCGGTGATCCCACCGGCGGCATACAGCGCCGTCAGCACCGTGCCGAGCGAGCTGATCTGATAGGCGCCCGGCTGGGTCACTTCGCCCGTTACGTACACCTGATTAGCGCGCACGTTGGCGACCGAGATGTCGAAATGCGTCGTGGGATTGGTACGCCGGACGCCCGAATAGACGCGGCCCAGTCGAGTGGACAACAGCGCCCGCAGCTGCTCGAGCGTGAGGTTGGACACGTAGACCTGGCCGACCTGCGGAATCAGCACGAACCCTTCCCGCGTCACCGGCAGGGTATAGGTCAGCTCCACGTCCCCGGTGAGAATGAGGACCAACTGATCACCCGGGCCGAGCTTGTAGTCCGGCGGTACCGGACCCGACAGGAGCGGCAGGAACTGGGTGGTGGTGCGGCGGAACGCATCCACCCCGAACACGAGACTCGCGGACTCGGGCTTCGACCCCGCCCGCAGGGCGCGCACGAAACCGGTGTCCACCGGCATGCTCGTGAGACTCACCGAGATCGGCGGCAGCCCGATCGCCTGGATCGCGGCCACCTGATCCATGGAAACGCCCCCGGCGGCCGCGCCGCCCGGCTGCTCACCGCCGAGATAGGCGTCGAGGAGATTCGGCGGATACCCGGAGGCCTGCAGCCGCGCCCGGACCTGCTCAGGCGTCATCCCCGATCCCGCGATGCGGTTGCGGATCTGCGTGGCGAGGGCGGGATTCTGCTGGAGGGCCTGCTGCAACGCCGCCTCGGCCTGGGAGGGCGGGGGCAGGGCAGGGTTCTGGGCGCTAGCCAGCCCCCCGCACATACCAAGGAGCAGAGAGCACAGAGCAGCTCGCTTCCAGCGGGATTGCTGTGAGGGCACGATTGTGCTGGTCATTGGCGCTCTAAGATGCCGTCTAACCCTTGGTCAGTCAAGATGTTATGCACACTCTGGGTGTCTTGATTCATGCGGCGTGATTCTGGTGACGCACCTGGAGTCGGACCGGGGCATTGTTGTCGCATGGACAAGTACCGCTCTTTGGCAGTGTGGCGCAGGGCACACGAGGTCGTCCTTCTCGTCCTCCGCTCGGCTGACGCGCACTATCACCCCAGATCGAGAGCATTGTTCGATCAGATGCGACGGGCTGCGATCTCGGTCGAAGCGAACGTCGTGGAGGGCTATGCGCTCGGCACCAGCGCACTGTTCCGGCGGCACGTCCGAATCGCCTTGGGTTCGGCGGCAGAAACGGAATGCTTGGTGCGGATCGCAGCTGAGATGAATTACCTGCCGCCGAACGTCATCGTTAATGCCAGGGGCCACATCAACGAAACAATCGCTATGCTCTTCACACTGCTTCGTCGACCCCTGCCGCTGCGAGATCCTAAGTCATCACCGTAACGAACTGCTCTGTGCTCCCTGCGCAATGATTCATAACGCCCGTGATTAGAAGAAAGTCCGGTAAACCTCCGCTGTTCGTTCTGCCGTCCGCCGCCACGTGAACTCCTCGGCGCGCGCCATTCCCAGTGCAATCAGCGCTTCGCGCCGGTCCTGGTCCTCCGAAAGCTCGACCAGCGCCTGCACGTAGGCTGCGGGGTCGCGTCCCTCGACGATCACGGCCGCGTCGCCTGCCACCTCGCGCAGTCCCCCCGCGCCTGACGTCACGACGGGGAGCCCCGTCGCAAACGCCTCGAGCACCGGGAACCCGAAGCCTTCGTACAGCGACGGAAACAAGAGCACGTCGGCCGCACTGTAGGCGCGCCGCAGGGTGCTCTCGTCCGCCCCGGGGACGCTGCGCAACACGCGACGCAGGCCGAGGCGGTCCACCAGCTGCTCCTGGTCGGCGGTGAGGCGCCCACCGACTTGCAGCAGGTGCACGTCCACGCCCACCTCCATGCGCAGGCGCGCCACAGTCTGGATGACGAGGGGGACGTTCTTGCGGTCCACGGTTGAGCCGACGTGGAGCACGACGAACGCCTCCTCCGGGATGCGCCAGTCGCGTCGCCCACGCTCGCGGCCGCCGGGCGCCTCGCGGAAGAACGCCCGGTCCACGCCGAAGGGGACGACCCGGATCCTCCGATCGTCGCCGAGCCAGGTGGCGAGCTCGCTTTTAAGCCACTCGGTGCCGACGAGAAACGTGTCGGCGGAGCGCAGCGCCTTGAGGGTGCGGCGCAGCAGGCGGTTCCGGAACGACTCGGCGATCCCTCCGGTGGGTGAGCGCAGCACGATGACGGGCATCAGGTCGTGCACGGTGATGATCACCGGGCGCCGCCGGGCACGATACAGGAGATGCGCGTAGCGGTGGTCGAGGATGTGCACCACCTGGACGCGCCGCGCCTGGCGCGCCAGTCGCTGTGGGTAGAAGAAGTGCCGGGCTGCGAATCCCTGCGGACCGCGCAGTGGGCCGGGCAGGATGACCCGGGACGGATCGATCGGTTGATTCCACCAGCGGGTGTAACTGCCCGAGGCGCGGCCGTCCGCCGCGGCGGCGCGGGTCAGCTCGCCGATGTGCGCGGCGAGGCGCACCTCGAAGCCCTGATCGCCGCTCTCGAGCCAGTCGTGCAGCCGGTGCGCGTACTTGTCCATCACCGCCGCATGGTCCAGCGGCAGGTCGGGGACGAGCAGGACGCGCGGGAGAGGAGAGGGTGTCGCCATGGGGCTAGCGTGCCTTTTGTCTGGGCAGCGATTGCCAGAACGCGACGGTCCGCTCGGCTACCGCGTCGTCGCTGTACAGCTCGAGCGCCCGGGCGCGGGCCGCTCGTGCCAGCGCCCCCCGCCGCTCGGGGTCGAGGATCTCACCGATCGCGGCGGCCATCGCTTCGGCATCACCCGATGGCGTGACGATCCCCGCCGGACCGATCAGCTCGGGGAGCACGCCGGTGTCGGAGCCGATCACCGCTACTTCGTGCGCCATTGCCTCGAGCAGCGTGGTTCCGGTCGGCTCGTTCCAGCTGGAGGACGGGCGCGACGGGACGACGAGGACGTCCCACGACGGCCAGCGGGCGGCGAGCTGCTCGGGGGGCAATGCGCCCACCCAATGGACGCGCGCGGCGAGCCGCAGCTCGCTCGCCAGGCGCTCCAGCCGCTCGCGCTCCGGACCGTCCCCGGCCACGATGAGGCGCCAGGATTCGTGCCGGTGCCGGGCGAGGGCACCGAGCAGGGTGTCGAGCCCGCGGTGCGGGACGAGCCGCCCCACGAAACCGATGGTGAGGCCCTCGTGCTGGTCGTGCGTGGGCGCCGGCGGCACCGCGGCGCCCTGCGGCGGCAGGACGGTGACCGGGATGGCGGGGGCGTCGCGCCGCACCATCTCGGCCGCGCCGTTGCCTCCCGCCAGGGCGCCGGAGAGTCTCCGCAGGATGCGGCGTCGCCGCCAGCCGCCGAGCCAGGAGAGGCTGCCGTCGATGTTGGCGGTCGTCACGAGAACCGTCGGGACGCGCATCCGTGTGGCGAGGCGGACGAGCTGACGCGCCAGGGCGGTTTCAGGCTCGGCCTCGACCTGCACCAGCTCCGGCCGCTTGTCGCGCACCAGTGCGGCGAGGGCCCGTGCGCCGAACCGCGCCTGCATGGGGTCGGCGACGTTGCGCATGGCGATGGGGAACACCTCGAGCGCCTGCTGGCGCTCCCAGGTGGTCTCGCGCAGGCGGTCGAGGATGGGATCGCGCCAGCGCTGCGGCACCGCCACGGTGAGCTCGACTCCGCGGCCGGCCAGGGCGCGCAGCTTCCCTCGGGCGCTGGGCTCGACGTAGACGTGTCCGGCGATGAGGACGCGGCGCATTTCAATGAGGAATGTGGAGTGTGGAATGCGGAATGTGTGGTGGGGAATTCTTGCCACGGGATGCCGTCGGAGCTGTGTCTGCACTCCGTCCAATCCGCATTCCGCATTCCCCATTCCGCATTTGCGATGGGCGGTACAGGACTCGAACCTGTGACCTCCGGTATGTGAGACCGGCGCTCTAACCAGCTGAGCTAACCACCCGCAACGAGTTGCGCGTCTCGTTATTGGCGCCGTTTGCCGCACCAATGGCAAAACAGGCGGTCCCCCAAAGTAGCACGGGGCTGCTCCACTCGGTACTCCACGACGTTGGAGCGGTGTCGGAAGGTGGAGGTGCGCCAGCCCTCGGTCAGCGAAAGCCCCCGTCAGCATCGGCGGGGGCTGTGCGTGTTCTCGCGCGAGGGAGAGTCTCGTTGAAGGGCGAGTTGCGAGCGGTTACTGCGTCGGCGGCGCGAGATTGCCGCAGGCGACGATCGTCTCGGCGTTCGCCACCGATGCGTAGACGACGACGAAATAGCTGCCGGTTCTGGGAGTTGGCAGCAAAACCGTCGCGTTCCCATTCGCGTGGCCGTCGGATTCCACCTTGAGCGCCTTGTACGCTTCGCTCGGTCCGAACACCCCTTCGTCCATCCCGGCTCCGCACTGCCCTTGGTGTGCCGCCCACGGATGGAGGCCACCGGGGGACGCGTTGGCCAGGGCGATGGTGATGTTGGTGCTGGTGCTGTCCGGGCTCGGGGCCATCGACGCCGAGCCGTTCATCTGCACCGCCCCGGCCAGGCTCGCGGGGGAGGCGAGGCTCGCGTGCCAGCGCGTATTGAGCGTCGCATCCTGGGCGCTCACCTGGACCGCAGGGGTCGTACGAAAGGCGTTACAGGCCGTGGACATGAGAATTGTAAGGGTCACCGCAACAAATCGGTGAGTGGACATAGAACCTCCGATCAAGAACTCGGCGCTGCGGTGATCGTCAGCCTTCGAAACCCTCGCCGGCTAGATCTCGGTCTTCCGATGGGCGATCAAGCGCAGCAGTCCCTTGATGCCCATGTGGAGCACGAGGTAGGCGAGCATTGCGATGACGATCGGGAGGGCCAGCGTGAACCCTTCAGCCGTCGGGCTCGCCACGATTCCCCTGAACATCGCGTAGAACGGATCGGTGACGGTGCGGATGAGCTGCACGAAGCCGTTGCTGGAGTTGGCCCCGATCAGGGCGAGGACGAGCCGGATCGCCAGCAATGTGTAGACGGCGTAGAAGGCGTAGTCGACGACTTGCGAGATGCGCGTCAGGCTGCGCGCACGTCCCGCTTCGCGATCGGTGCCGACGACCTCATCGATGGCCTTGCCGCGAAACTTCTCGGCGACCTGGTCCATCCGTTGACCTTCCGTGCGTGTCGTGTGCTCGGCACGCTCCGCGATCTCGGCGTTGACATCACGGTCGACCTGGGACTTCATCGAATCGTGCAGGACCGCGCGACGGGCTTCGCCGACGGCCACCTTGTTGTCTTCCATGGCTACACCTCTTTACGAATGTGGCGATTCGCGTGTGGTGAGCGAACCGATTGCACCACCATGAGGATACTCCAGGCTGTCGTCGCGGGGGTATGGTTCCAAGGGACGGAAAGAGGCCTACATCCGTTGACGTACTTCGCGAATGGCGCGAACGAAGGTCCGTGACGCACGAAGCGGGAGCCGACAGTCAGGCTCCCGCTACGTCCGTCTCCGATGGCCGATGGGCCCTCCAGGATTTGAACCTGGGACCGACGGATTATGAGTCCGCTGCTCTAACCGCTGAGCTAAGGGCCCTGATTGGGGCGAAAGTTAGTTACAGCAGCCCGCTCCTCCGCAGCCTCCCCACCTGATCCTGCGCGGCATCGTAGGCCGCCACGACCTCCGCCGGGCTGACGGTGGCCACGCCGGCTTTGCCGACCTCGATGCCCGCGGCATAGGTGGCTACCTCGGCCGCCTCGCGCATCGTCGCGCCCGCGGCCAGCGCGGTGCCCACCCATGCCGTGACGGTGTCGCCCGCGCCCGAGACGTCGTACACCTCGCGCGCCAGCGCCGGAATGCGGGTCAGCTGCCGGTCCTTGGTCAGCAATCCCATCCCTTCGGCGCCGAGGGTGAGGAGCAGGTTGTCCACGCCGAGCCGGTCGAGCACGGCGGGGAGGGCATCGGGGTGGGCCAGGTCGAGCGCCGCGCCCATCGCCTGCTCGAGCTCCCGCCGGTTGGGCTTGAACACGGTGGCCCCGCGATAGGCGAAGAAGTGGCGGAACTTGGGATCGACGACCACCGGTACGCCACGCCGCCGCGCCACGGCCATCGCCCGCTCGATCACTGCTGGCGTGAGGGCGCCCTTGTTGTAGTCCTCGATCAGCAGCGCGTCGGCATCGGACATGGCGCGCTCCAACGACGCGATCAGCGCCTGGGCCGAACGGTCCGGGACGGGTTCGTCCACCTCCTCGTCGATCCGGACCACCTGCTGGCCGCGGGCCACTACGCGGGTCTTGGACGTCGTGGGCCGCTCGGGCACCACCACGAGCCAGGCGTCGATGAGCCGGTGCTGGGCAAGCTCGCCGCGTAACGAGTCGCCGCGCGCGTCATCGCCGATCGGCGCCACCAGCCGGCACTCGGCGCCGATCGCCGCCACGTTGGCCGCGACGTTGCCGGCGCCGCCGAGCGCCACCCGGCGCTGGCGTACGGTGACGACCGGGACCGGTGCCTCGGGCGAAATCCGGTCCACCTCGCCGGCCAGGTACACGTCCAACATCGCGTCGCCCAGCACGACGATGCGGCGCGCGCCCATTCCGGCGAGCAGCGCCTCCAGACGATCGCGGTTCAGTTCCACGACAAAGGGACGCGGGATGAGGAACGGGGGACGAGTGCGGACATGAGCGGGCAATCTACCTGTTATCATTGGCGCTGTCTTCATCCTGGGACGGGCATGCGGGTCGAAGAGCGCCGCGGCGATCTGACGGAGACAGTGCACCGCGTTCACGTCGCCGTGGTCGATGCCGACGGCGCGCTGGTGGCGCGCGCGGGCGACCCCGCGCTCGTGACCTTCTGGCGTTCCGCCGCCAAGCCGTTCCAGGCCATGCCGCTGGTCGCCGACGGCGCCGCCGAGCGCTTCGATTTCAGCGACGCCGAGCTGGCGTTGTGCTGTGCCTCCCATTCGAGCGAGCCGGGGCAGGTGGAGATGGTCCGGGCGCTGCTCGCAAAGATCGGCTGCCGCGAGGACGACCTGCGCTGCGGGCCGCACACGCCGCTGGCCGAGCACATCGCCAAGGATTACCAGGCGCGCGGGGTGCGCCTCACGCCGGTGTATTCGAACTGCTCGGGAAAGCACACCGGGATGCTGGCGTTGGCGCGCCATCATGAGTGGCCGACGGCGGACTATCACCGCCTCGCCCACCCGGTGCAGCAGCGCTGCCTCGAAGAGGTGAGCCGCTGGACGAACCTGCCCGCCGACCGGATCGGCACGGCGGTGGACGGATGCGGCGTCGTGTGCTTCGCGCTGCCGCTGCGCAACATGGCGTGGGCCTATGCGAGGCTGGGGAAGGGGGAAGAGGGAAGGGAGAAGGGGCCTCACCCTTCCCCCT
>DATDED010000127.1:0-1617 GCA_036523455.1 Gemmatimonadales bacterium | reverse complement strand
TGTGATTCCGCTCGCGGCCATCATGGGTGAGGCGACCGAGACGCTCGCTCGCCGCACCGGTCCCACGGTCGGGGGACTGCTCAACGCCACCTTCGGGAATGCCGCCGAGCTGATTCTGGCGATCGTGGCCTTGCGGGCCGGGCTCATCGACCTCGTCAAAGCGTCGCTGACCGGATCCATCCTGGGCAACCTGTTGCTCATTCTCGGCCTGTCGCTGGTGGCTGGCGGGGTCAAGCGTCCGTCACTCACCTTCAACCGTACCGCGGCGGGCATGAGCGGAGCGATGCTGCTGCTCGCGGTGGTGGGGCTCGTCATGCCGGCGCTGTTCGCCGCTACGCATCCCGCGGCGACCCGGGCGACGACCCTTCACCTCTCCGAAGGCGTCGCCGTCGTGCTGGGCGGGACGTACGTGTTGGGTCTGGTGTTTTCCCTCGTCACGCACCGCGAGCTGTTCGGCGCGGGGGCGGTGGAGCACGGCACACCAGACGACTCGGCTCGGGTGGGGCGGGCGGGCGTGATGCTCGCCGGAGCGACGCTGCTCGTTGCCGTGCAGAGCGAAATCCTCGTCCACGCCGTGGAGCAGGTGGTGACGCACCTGGGATGGTCGGAGTTCTTCCTGGGACTGATGGTCATCCCGATCGTCGGCAACGCCGCCGAGCACGCGTCCGCCGTCGTCGCGGCGCGCCGGGGGCACATGGATCTGGCCCTGACGATCGCGCTCGGTTCCAGCACACAGGTCGCGCTCTTCGTCGCCCCCCTGCTCGTGCTCGCCGGCGTGGTGGTCGGGCAACCGATGCAGCTCGTGTTCACGGGGTTCGAAGTCGTCGCCCTGGGCTTCGCTTCCCTGATCGTGACCGTGATCGCGCTCGACGGGGAATCCCACTGGTTTGAGGGGGCGCAGCTGCTCGCGGTGTACGCCATTCTGGCCATCGCGGCCTGGTTCGTTTGACACGCGAGGCCGAGCGGCGTAAGTTTAGGCGCGCTCGACCCTTACGCGAGGTGCCGGTTGCGGACGCGCCCCACGATTCTCTTCTTTTCCGCGACTGGCCGTTCCGCTCCGGAGTTCGTGGCGCGCTGGATGCAGGGCAGCGGGAGAACGCTGGTCCCGGTGCACGACCCCACCGAGCTCGAGCAGATGGTGCTCCGCGCCTTGCCCTCCCTGGTGCTCGTGGACGCGGATGCGACCGGCGCGCGGGGGTTGGAGTTGTGCCGGCGGCTCAAAATGGACCCGTTTACGGCCATTGCTCCGCTCGTGGCGGTGAGCGGGCGGCACACGACCGAGCGGGTCATGGAGTGGTTCTCCGCCGGGGCGGACGAGGTGATTACGCCGCTGTTCGAGCCGAGCGAGCAGTCCGGCCGGCTCGATGCGCTGCTCACCCGCACGGCGCGGGACGTGGCCGTCAACCCCTCGACCCGGTTGCCGGGGACGACGGAGATCGAGCGCGACGTTCGGCGCCGCATGGAGAACGGCGAGCGGTTCGCCGTGTGCTACGCCGATCTGGACCACTTCAAGGAGTACAACGACCGCTACAGCTACTACGACGGGGACCGGGTCATCTATCTCGTGTCACGGATCCTGCACGATGTGGTCAAGGGTATGGTCGAGCGGCGGGGGTT
>DATDED010000126.1:0-2052 GCA_036523455.1 Gemmatimonadales bacterium | reverse complement strand
TGGAACCGGACGTCGGCGTTCACGAGCAGCGTGTCGCCCGTGCCCAGATCGCGGAAATACACCCCGACCGCCCGCGCCGGCGCGCCGGCGATGCGCTGCTCGATCCTTGCGCGCAGAGAGTCGAGCCTCTGGCCGCTCAGCGACGCCACCCCGGTCGCGAGGGCCAGCACGCTCACACCGCAGCACCGGGTATGTTTCATGGGGCAGGAATATACCCGCCCGTGGGCGACGCTCGTTTGACGTCGTTCCTCACTCGGGGCATCGTATTGACCATATGACCGCCCCTTCGTCTCCGACCTTTCTGCGCGCGGGCGAGCAGCTCGTGCGCCTTCATTATTATCGCTTCTTCAGCGCCCAGGGATGCGCGCTGGGCAGTGTCGACATCGTGGTCGAGGAAGCGCTCGACCCCGAAGCGCCCGCGGCGGCCCGGTGCGTCGCCCGCCCGCAGCACGCCCGGCTCGTGACCCGGCCGGAGTACATCATTCGGGCCGAGACCGTGGACGCCGCCGTCCGGAGCCTCGTCGAACGACTCCGCGCGCGCCCGCTCAGCGACGCGTTTCTCCCAACGCAGTGATAAGGAGGCGACCATGGCAGGCTCCTACGCACACCCCGAAGTGCTCGTCGATACGGCCTGGGTATACGAGCACCTGAGCGATCCGCAGGTCCGCCTCCTCGAGGTGGACGTGGACACCTCGGCCTACGACGAGGGGCACATCCCCGGAGCCGTCGGATTGCACTGGAAGCGCGACCTCGAAACCCCCGTGGCGCGCGACATCGCCAGCCCCGAGCAAATCGAGGGATTACTCAGCGTCGCCGGGATCACCCCGGCGAGCACGGTGATCCTGTTCGGCGACAACAACAACTGGTTCGCAACCTACGCCTGGTGGCTGCTCAAGTACTATGGTCACGCAGACGCGCGCATCATGAACGGCGGACGCAAGAAGTGGATGGACGAGGGGCGACCGATGACCAAGGACGTGCCGGCCCCAAAGCCCACCGCCTACAAGACCAGGGCACCCGATCCCTCCATTCGCGCCGTGCGCGACGAGGTGCTCGCCGCGGGACGAGCGAAATCCGCGGCTCTGGTGGACGTGCGCTCCCCCAAGGAGTTCTCGGGCGAGCTACTGGCGCCCGAGGCGCTGCCGCAGGAAGGCGCGCAGCGCGGCGGGCACGTACCCGGCGCCGCCAACATTCCCTGGGGAGAGAACGTCCAGGCCGACGGCACCTTCAAGCCGGCCGACCAGCTCCGGGCGCTGTACGAAGCCCGGGGCATTACGGCCGACCGGGACGTCATCGCCTACTGTCGCATCGGCGAGCGTTCCTCCATCGCCTGGTTCGCGCTGAAATACCTGCTCGGCTATCCCCGGGTGAAGAACTACGACGGATCCTGGACCGAATACGGCAGCCTCGTCGGCGCGCCGATCGAGCGGTGAGGTGACGCATGGTGAAGCTCGAGCAGCTCGAGCAGCTGATCGGCATGCGGGTGACGTTGCGGCTCACCGCCGCTGCGCCGGGAGCGCCCCGCATCACGGGCCGCCTCGTGGGGGTGCTGCGGGCGCTGGACGGCGCCGTCGTGACGATCGAGCCCGACGGCACGGCCGCACCGCTGACCTGCCACGCGCATTACATCGAAGGCGTCGAACCGGCCTAGCCGCACCGGGCGGAATCTGGTGATGCCGCGCGCTTGCCGCCCCTTTTAGATTGCCGGGGTGAGCGAGTTCGTCTTCGGCACCAACAACGCCGCGTTCGTGCAGGTGATGTACGAGCAGTACCTGCGCGATCCCGCCTCGGTCGGCGAGGAATGGCGCGTCCTGTTCGACAACGGGAAACTGGCGGAGCTGCCGATTATCCCGACGAGCCGGGCCGAGGTCCTTGCGGCTTTGGGGAGCGGGGAGCGGGGAGCGGTCGGAGTTGGTGCCCCGTCGGCGACCGCTCCCCCCTCCCCGCTCCCTGCGGGCCTCACTCCCATCACCGGTCCCGCGGCCCGCCTCGTCCAGAACATGGGCGAGTCGCTCGGCGTCCCGACGGCGACGTCGTTCCGCGATATCCCCG
>DATDED010000125.1:0-4241 GCA_036523455.1 Gemmatimonadales bacterium | reverse complement strand
GCAGCCGCCCGACCTCCGCCACCTCACGCTGCTCGACCCCGCCGCCGGGTCGGGAGCGTTCCTGCTCGGTGCGCTCGAGGAGATCGCGCGGCTGCGGTCGGCAGCGGGAGAGCGCGATACCCCCGCATTGCGGCGCGAAATCATCGCGCACTCGCTCTACGGCGTGGACCTATCGCCTACCGCCGTCCGGCTCGCCGAGTTGCGGCTGTGGCTGGCGCTCGTCGCCGGGGATGCGACGACCGACCTCTCCGCGGTGACGCCATTGCCGAACCTGGACGGCCATCTGCGCTGCGGGGACGCACTGCTCGACCCCTACACCATCGCCGCGTCCCTCGCGGACGCGCGCCCGCTGACCGGCGTGTCGCGCAGTACCGCCCGGCTGGCCCAGCGGCGCCGGGAGCTGTTCGCGCTCTCCGGGAAGGCCAAACGGGTCGCCGCACTCGAGCTCGCTCGCGCCGAACGCGCCCTGGCGGAGGGACTGTACGACCGTGCGCTCGTGGCGCTGGAGCGCGCGATCCGTGAGCTGCTGAGCCTGGCCCGTTCCCGCGACCTGTTCGGCCACCGCACCCGACTCGACGTGATCCAGCGGGCCCGGCTGCGCCGCCTGCGGACCGCACGGGCGGAGCTGCGCTCCGCACGGAGAAGAACCGTCCGCGATGGCGGCACGCCATTCTTCAGCGTGGAATCGCACTTCGGCGACCTGATCGCGGCGGGTGGGTTCGACGTCGTCCTCGGTAATCCGCCCTGGGTGCGGGGAGAGCGACTGCCCGCACGGGTCCGCGAAGTGCTCTCGCACCGCTACTCGACCTGGCGCTCGGGCGTTGGTCCGTTCGCCCATGTCCCCGATCTCTCCGTCGCGTTCTGCGAGCGCGCGCTGGAGCTCTTGGCCCCCGGGGGCATCGTCGCGCTGCTGGCGCCCGCCAAGCTCGCCACGGCCGGATACGCGGAGACGCTGCGCCGGCGTCTGGCGAACGAAACACGACTCGAGCGGTTGGCTCCGCTGGACGAGTCCTCGGCTGCCTCGTTCGGCGCCGCGGTCTATCCCATGGCGCTGGTGGCCGCCCGCCGCGACCCCGAACCGGGGGCGACCTGCTGCAGAACGCTGGCACCATGCTCCGAAAACGACCGGATTCCACAGCAACTGCTCCAGACAGCCGGTGCCTGGGTGCTGGTGCCAGACGCAGCCGCCGTCGCCGGACGGTTGGCGCGAGAACACCGCCGGTTGGCGGATCGGTGGCCACCGCTGCTCGGCGTGAAGACGGGAGCCGACGCGCTGTTCCTCGTCGACGAGCCGGTCGAGGGCGCCCGGCCCGCGGTGCGCGGTCGGGACATCGTCCGCTGGCGGGTGGATCCCAGAGTCTTCGTGCTCTGGACCCACGATGCCCGCGGCCGGCCGCTCGAGCGGCTGCCGGCGCCCATGGCCGAGCGACTGCTGCCGCATACCGAGCGTCTGCGTCGCCGGGCGGACTATCGCGGCGGGCCGCCGTGGCAATTGTTTCGCACGCGCCTCGGCGTCGCGCCATACCGCGTGGTGTGGGCGGACCTCGCCCGCGAGCTGGCAGCGGCGGTGGCGCCGCCGGAAGTCGTGCCGCTCAACACCGTGTACGGCATCGCCGCGACCTCCGACGAGGATGCACATGCGCTGGCGGCGTTGCTGAACACGCGCTGGTGTACCGCACTGGCCCGGCTCGCGGCCGATCCGGCGCGCGGCGGGTTCCGGCGCTTCAACGCGAGCGTGGTGGGACGCCTGCCCTTGCCGGACGTGGACCCGGTCGCCTGGCGGGCGCTGGCCGAGCACGGCCGGCGTCGTGAGCCGGCCGACGCGCTCGTTGCCGACCTGTACAGACTCGATGAGACCGATCGCAACGCGCTCGGCAACATCGCCCCGCATCCTCGCTGAATCACTCCGGCCGCTCGAGGAGCCGCTCGCTCTGCTCGTCACGGCCGGACCGGAGGTGTCGCCACCGACAGCGTGCCGGGCTGCGGCCCTCGCGCTGCTCGACCTTCCCGTACGTTCCAGTCCCGCGCCGGACTGGCTCCAGCCGCACCAGGTCCCCGCCCACACCAGGCTGCTCGCCATCATGGCCCGCTTCGGGGGTGCAGTGCTGGCGGACGCGGTAGGACTGGGCAAGTCCTACATCGCATTGGCCGTCGCTGAATCGCTCGGCGCTCCCCTGATCGTCGTCGCGCCGGCCGTGCTCGTGCCGCAATGGCGCGCGCTGATGGACCGGCTCGGCGTCGCAGGCCGCCTCGTCACGCACGAGAGTCTCAGCCGTCGAGCACCGCCAGACGGGCCGACTCGGCGCGCGGTGCGGGACACGGCGCCGCTCCTGATCGTCGACGAGGCCCACCGCTTCCGGGAGCCGGGCACGCTTCGCTATCGCGCGCTGGCCCGGCTCGCCGTGTCCGCGCGTGTGCTGCTCGTGACGGCCACGCCGGTCCACAACCGGCCGGCGGACCTGCTCCACCTGCTGCGCCTGTTCCTACGAGACCACGCGCTGGTCGGGTTGGGTGTTCCCTCCCTGACGGCTGCCGCGCGGGCCGCCGCGTCCGCTCCCCTGACCCTGCCGGCCCTCGCGCGCATCGTGGTCGCGCGCTCGCGTCGCCGCGTGGTGCAGGCATGGGCGGGTTTGCCGTTCCCCGCACGGGAGGCCGCCATTGTGATCCGCGCCGCGACCGTCGAGCCACACCTGGTCGCCTCCGTTGGAGACACACTGCGGCAGCTGCGCCCGCCCGGCGGCGCGGCGGCGCTGGTGCGGCTCACATTGCTGCGGCGATTCGCGTCGAGCGTCCCGGCCCTGACGCACAGCCTCCGTCGCTACGAAGCGTTCTGCGAATTGCGCCTCGAGGCGGCGCGCACACACCGCCGCTTGGGGAGCCGTGAGTTCCGCCGGCTCTTTCCCCCGGGCGAAGAGACGTGCCTCCAGCTCGCCTTCCTCCCTCTGCTACTCGACGACGGTGACCCGTCGCCCGACGGTGTCGACGATCTGGAGACGCTTCGCTGGCTCTTGCAGCGAATCCGTCCCGGCCGGGACCCCAAGGCCGACGCGCTCGAGCGGTTGCTCACCGAGCGGCCCGCCAGAACGATCGTCTTCACCACCGCCGCAGCCACGGTGCATCACCTGCGCCGCCGCCTGATGAGGAGGTTGCGAGTAGGAGCCGTGACGGGACGCTCCGGCTGGCTGGCCGGCGATCGCGTCTCCCGGCAGGAGGTGATCGCGGCGTTCGCTCCCGGCGCCCAGCGCGCGCCGCAACCGACGGCCGCGGGCGTGGTCGATGTGCTGATCGCGACCGATTTGCTCAGCGAAGGGCTCGACCTTCAGGATGCCGAGCGCGTCGTCCATTACGATCTCCCGTGGAGCCCCGCTCGAGTGGCGCAACGTGTCGGGCGCATCGACCGGCTGGCATCGCCTCACGCGGCCATCCACACGATCGCCTTCCTGCCGCCCGAGCCGCTGGCGCGGGCGCTCGCCCTGGAGCATCGTCTCGCGTTGAAGGTCTCGGCACAGCTCGGCGCCGGAGCCGCACAGGTGGAGCGGGTTTCCGGCGCCGACCGCGACGAAGCACCACTCGACTGGTGCGATCGTCTGCAGCGGCTGGCGGCGGAGGGCGAGGTGGCCGTTCCGGCCGGAGCAGTGGCGGCGGTCGCCTCGAACGTCGCCGTTTGTGTGTTGGCCGTCCGCCTCGGGACGGATGTCGAGGCGATCGTGGTCGAGGATGGCCGAGCCACTGCCGATGCCGTGCGAGCCACCGCCTTGCTGGAGCAGGCGCAGGGCGCAGCACCCCGGCTGCTCGACCGCGGAGCCCTGTCCGCCGCTGTCCGCGCGGCCCTCCCGGTGCTGCGTGAGCGGCTCGAGGCGATCGCCATGGCCCGCTGGCGCGCCGCCGACCGGGACCACATCGGTCGCCGGCTCGTGCCGCTGGCCCTCGCAGCCGCGCGGCGTGCGGCGCGCAGCGGGCGCCCCGAACGGCTGGCCCGGCTCGACGCCCTGGTCTCCCGCCTCACCGGAGGTCAGACGGCGGGAGAAGCCCACTCGCTCGAGGCGCTCCTCACGCAGCGCGCTCCGTTGACGGCCCAGAGCCTGCTTGACTGGCACGAGTCCCTGCCACCGCTCGACGTGGTCGCGGATGCACCCCAACCCGAGCTCGTGGCGGCGGTCTTGCTGGGCGATCAGGGGCGGAGCCCCTGACGATCGGCCGGCGGATTCGGTACAATCAGACAGGCGCTGCTGCGGGAGGCT
>DATDED010000124.1:0-2874 GCA_036523455.1 Gemmatimonadales bacterium | reverse complement strand
CCTGGACGAGCTGCAGCTGTTCGCGGCGCGGGCGGCGGGGGCGTCCGCCGTGTTGCTCATCGCGCGGATCCTGACCGCGACCCGGCTGCGCGAGCTCATCGCCGCCGCGAGCCGCCTCGAGCTGGGCGTGCTGGTCGAAGTCCACAGCGTGGACGAGCTCGAAGGCGTCATCGCCGCGGGCGCCGCCATGGTCGGCGTGAACAACCGGGATCTGGACAGCTTCGAGGTCGATCTGGCGAGCGGCGAACGCGTGTTGCGCGCCGTGCCGCGCCACCTCGTCGCCGTTTCGGAGAGCGGCATCGAATCGCGGGCCGACGTGGAGCGGCTGGCGGCGGCGGGCGCCGACCTCGTGCTGGTGGGGACCGCAGTGGTCCGCCTCGCCGACCCCCGCACGGCGGTGCACGGATTGTGCGGCGTGCCGCGCCACCCGCGGGGAATGGCGGCATGACGACGCCGCGAGCGGCGGCGTTCGGCCCCTACGGGGGTCGCTACGTTCCCGAAACGCTCATGGCGGCCCTGAACGAGCTCGCCGCGGTGTACGACGCCGCCCGTATCGATGCCGGGTTCTGGGCGGAGCTCGACGGGTTGCAGCGCGACTACGTGGGGCGGCCCACGCCGCTCACCGAGGCCGCGCGCTTCGCAGCCGGACTGGGACCGGGGGTCACGGTCCTGCTGAAGCGCGAAGACCTGAACCACACCGGCGCGCACAAGATCAACAACACGCTGGGGCAGGCGCTGCTGGCACTCCGCATGGGCAAGCGGCGCATCATCGCCGAGACGGGCGCGGGCCAACACGGGGTCGCGACCGCGACGGTGTGCGCGCGGTTCGGGCTCGAGTGTGTCGTCTACATGGGCGAAGAGGACATGCGGCGGCAGCGTCTCAACGTCTACCGGATGGAGCTGCTGGGCGCCCGCGTGGTGGCGGTGACGTCGGGAACCCGCACGCTCAAGGACGCGACCAACGAGGCGATGCGCGACTGGGTCTCGCACGTCACCGATACCCATTACATCATCGGCTCGGTTGTCGGCCCGGATCCGTTCCCCCGGATGGTGCGCGACTTCCAGTCCGTGATCGGCCGCGAGGCGCGGGCCCAGTGCCTCGAACGCTTCGGGCGGCTGCCGCGCACGGTGGTCGCCTGCGTGGGCGGCGGCTCCAACGCGATCGGCATCTTCGCCGCGTTCCTGGACGACGCCGCGGTCGAGCTGGTGGGCGTGGAGGCCGCGGGGGAGGGAATCGAGACGGGGCGGCACGCGGCGTCGCTGTCGGTGGGGCGGCCCGGCGTGTTCCATGGCAGCCGGAGCTACCTGTTGCAGGACGCGGATGGGCAGATCAGTCCTGCCCATTCCATCTCGGCGGGGCTGGATTATCCCGGCGTCGGGCCGGAGCACGCTTTTCTCAAGGACCAGGGACGCGTATTGTATCAGACCGTGACGGATCGTGAAGCGCTGGACGCGTTTACCTCGCTAGCCCGGCTCGAGGGGATCGTGCCGGCCCTGGAAAGCGCGCACGCGGTGGCCTGGGTCGCGCAGGCGAAGGGCCACTGGCAGGCCGGGGATCTCGTGCTCATCAACCTGAGCGGCCGCGGCGACAAGGACGTGGCCATGGTCGCCGACCTGCCGGGTGAGGGGCCGCCATGACCGACGTCTCCGGCACCGAGCTCGCGCTCCCGCCGGCCCAGGTCGAGGAGCTGCTGTCGCTCATCGGCAAGGCCCTGCGGGCCGTGCAGCTGTACCTCCCCAACAACCCGGTCTACCAGCGTGCGATCGACAACGTCCGGGTGGCCTGCCGCAAGATCTGGGAGGCCACCGCCGATCTGGTGCTCGACGTGCAGGAGAGCGACCTCCGCTGGGAAGGAAACGTCGTCTACCACAACGAGCAGAAGAACGAGAGCATCGCGTGGACCCTGTTCAAGGACGGGGTGCGAACGGTCACCTTGCGGCCGGGAGTGGAGGAGAACGAGATCGTGCGTTTCATGCAGGTGCTGCATCAGGCGCGCACCCTGCAGGCCGATGCGGCCGACGACCTGCTGACGCTGTTGTGGCAGGAGGATTTCCAGTTTCTCGCCTACACTTTCCAGGAAGTCCAGGTCGACCAGCCCGCGTCGATCGAGGCGGAAGAGCCCACCTCCACGCCGGCCCCGGGCGAGGTGCAGCAGCAGGTGCAGCAGGAGGCGCCGCCCCAGCGGGAAGTGGTGTCGGCGGACGAGTTCGATACCACTCTGTACTTCCTCGAGGACCAGGAGATCGGCTACCTGCAGGACGAGGTGGAGCGGGAGTACGCGCAGGACCTCCGCCACAACGTGCTCTCTCTCCTGTTCGACCTGCTGGAGCTCCAGTCGTACGGCTCGGTGCGCGCGGAGCTGATCGCCATCGTCGAGAACTTCATTCCGTACCTGCTCGGCTCGGGGGACTTCCATTCGGTGGCATTCGTGCTGCGTCAGCTGCGCGATGTGGTGCAGCGGGCCAAGGACCTCATTCCCGAGCACCGGGAGGCGCTGCTCGCGATTCCGACGCGCCTGTCGCAGCCCGAAGCGCTGTCGCAGCTGCTGCAGGCGCTGGACGAAGCGACCGCGCACCCGTCCGAGGAGGAGTTGGGCGAGCTGTTCCGGGAGCTCAAGCCGGAGGCGATCGTGACGCTGGCGGGCTGGGTCTCCCGGCTCGGCAACGAGCAGGTACGGACGCTGGTCAAGCGCGCGGCCGAGCGGCTCGCGGCCCAGAATCCGGCGGAAGTCTTGAAGGCGCTCGCGAGCTCCGACTCGGCGACGGCCCTCGAGATGGTGCGGCTGGCGGGCCGGCTGCGGCTGGCGACCGCGCCTGACGGCATGGGGCCGCTGCTGGAAATGGGGAACCGCGAGATGAAGCTGGCGGTGGTGG
>DATDED010000123.1:0-2375 GCA_036523455.1 Gemmatimonadales bacterium | reverse complement strand
CGTGCGCCTCCGGCGCAGCCGCAGGTACGCGGCGAAGATGTACAAATAAGGAATGAAGAAGAGAATCAGCGTGGTCTGCGTCAGCAGCAGATAGGCCGACTTCACCGTGCTGTTGGCCAGGCTCGCCAAGATGAACACGCTGGCCAGCACTCCCATCAGCAACAGGGACACGTAGGGGGTCTGCCAGCGCGGGTGCAGCCGCGCGAAGGCCGGCGGCAGCGCCCGGTCCACCCCGGCCGCGAACGGCAGCCGCGCCGATCCTGCGAGCCACGCCCCGACGCCGCCCAGATTCCCGACCGACAGGAGCACGGCGGTGAGCGGCGCCGCGATCCACAGCCCGGGCACCGCGAGCCGGTCGCTCAGGGCCTGCACCGCCTGCGGCATCCCGTTGGTGACGCTCACCGTCTCGTGCGGCAACGCCACCAGCATCGCCGCGGTCCCGAGCCCGTACAGCGCCACGATCGCGATCCCCGACAGCAGCACGCCGCGGCGCAGCGTGGCCGCCGGATCGAGGATCTCCCCGCCCAGCGACGGCGCCAGCTCGAGTCCCGCGAACGCGAACGTCATCGTCGCGAACAGGTTGATGGACGTCAGATCGAGCCGCTGCGGCAGCAGCCCCCGCGCCGTGAACGGCGTCGCGCTGCCCCGCTGCACCAGCGACCACGCCGCGAGCCCGATGAACAGCAGGGCAGGCAGCCAGGTCCCCCACCCCCCGACGTTCTGCAACCACTTTCCGACCCGCAGGCCGACCAGGTTGAGCCAGACGGCGATCCACAGCCCGATGAGCGACACGAACAGAATGAAGGTCGAGTTGTCGCCCAGCGGCGCGGTGCGCGGGCCGCCCGCGTACGCCGCGATCGCCGCCGTCGTGACGAGCAGCGAGGGGAAATAGAAGAGGTTGTTGACCCAGTACCCCCACCCCGCCACGAACGCGTGCCGCGCCCCGAACGCCTTGGTCACCCAGCGATACAGGCCGCCCTGCCCGGGATCGATATCGGCCAACTCGCGCACCGCGATCCCGGAGGGGATGAAGAACACGATCATCGCCACCAGCCACAGCCCCAGCGCGGCCAGGCCGAACTGGCTCGACGCCGTGGTGAGCCAGCGCAGGCCGACGATCGCCGTGATGTTGAACAGCACGACGTCGCGCAGTCCCATGACGCGCGGCGGCTGGCCGCTCCCGTGTCCGGGATCGCTCATCGGGTCATGGGATGCAGCCGCGCGACCGCCCAGCCGATACCGGTGCCGATCGCCGCCCCCCCGAGCACGTCGGTGGGAAAGTGCCTGCCGCCGGAGACGCGCAACACGCTCACGCCCACCGCCCCCGCGTAGAGCAGGATCGTGTTGCGCGTCGCATGGGACAGGTGCTGGCGCGCCGCGAGCGTGGCATAGGCTGTCGCCGCGGCGAACGCGACGGACGCGTGTCCCGAGGGAAACGACTCGCGATTGGTGTCGTCGGCGGCGGCGGCGGCGGCCCCGCTGCGGTACAGCGCCGGCCGGGCCCGGTGCACGCCGACCTTGATCCACTCGGTCGCCGCGGTCGTGACGGACAGCGCGGTCGCCAGCACGGCCGCGTCGCCGCGCGCGCGCGCCGGCTCGATCCCGACGACGCTCGCGAGCGCCGCACCGCCGACGACGCCCACGAGCAACACGTTGCTGCCGCGTCGCGCGGCGATGGAATTCCAGTCGATCACACCGCGATCGAACCCGATCAGGTCAGCGGAGTTGCACGGCGCGCACGCGGCCGCCGGAGGATGCGCCAGTGCGCCGGCCACCGTCAGCAACCCGGCGCCGGTTACGGCGGCGACATCCTGCCAGCCGGCGGTGTAGCGCGGCGTTGCGTTCTGCGCCGCGAGACCGCCGGCACCGAACGCGAGCGTCGAGCAGAGTGCGGTGAGCCGGTGTAGACCGGCGAGAGAGTGCGCCACGAGGCCAGTAACTTACGTGCTGCGGCGGTGCTGCGCGAACGCGCAACCCATGATGCTCCTTGCGGTTTGCCCATGCCGCGGCTAAGCTGTAGCACGATTTCCACAAGGTGAGAGATTCGTGCGGACCGAGACTCTGCAGCACATCGCGCTCTTCGACAAATGTCGCGGCTTCACCAAGGCGCGCGAAGTGCAGGCTGCCGGGCTGTACCCCTATTTCAAGCCGATTTCGCGCTCCGAAGACACGGTCGTCGTCATCGAGGGCAAGGAACGGATCATGATGGGCTCCAACAACTACCTGGGGCTCACGCATCATCCGGAGGTCCTCGCGGCCGCCCGGGCCGCGCTCGAGCGGTACGGCTCGGGGTGCACCGGCAGCCGGTTCCTCAATGGCACCCTGGACCTGCACGAGCAGCTGGAAGCGGAGCTCGCCGAGTTCTTCGGCAAGGA
>DATDED010000122.1:0-5383 GCA_036523455.1 Gemmatimonadales bacterium | reverse complement strand
TCAGCTCGGGCCGCTCCGTCACGTTCGTCCAGGGCCGCGGCGACGAGCCGGCATGGGAGGGACTCCAGCACGCCGGCTTGCGCACACCGCTGCGCCTCGAGCATGTCATGGCGTCGGCGGCGATCCCGATTCTGTTCCCTGCCGTGCCCCTGATCGGGGAGTTCTTCTGCGACGGGAGCGTCGGCCAGGCCGCACCGCTCGCGCCGGCGATTCGCCTCGGCGCGCGAGCGGCATTCGTGATCGGGCTCAAGACGCGCTACCGGGACGAGCGCCCCGCTCCGGCCACCCAACCATATCCCAGCGTGGCGGAGGTTTCCGGCCTGCTGCTCGATACCATCTTTCAGGACCAGCTGGAAGCGGATGCGGATCAGCTGGCGCGCATCAATAGCCTGCTGGATGCGCTGCCGGCGCACACGCCGGCGCCGCAGTCCCTGCGGCCGGTGGACCTCCTCGTGCTGCGCCCGCGGCGCGACCTGGCCACCCTCTCGCGCGGGCTCTCGACCACCCTGCCGAGACAGGTGCGGCGGATCGTCGACGGGATCGGCGGCCGGCACGAAGGGGCGGCGGAGTTCCTCAGCTATCTGCTGTTCGAGCCGGAGTTCACCTCGCAGCTCGTGGAGCTCGGATACGAGGACCTCGGGGCGCAATGGCCCGAGATCGAGCGATTCTTCGCGAAGCTCGAGCGCCGGGCCGACGCCGCTGACTAGGTTGCCTTCGACCCGCCTGCGGAGCCGTCGAGCATCCTCCTGACGGCCGCCAGGTAGTCGCGGGCCAGCGCGTGCTGCGGCGTATAGGCCGCCCACACGCTGGCGGCCCAGGCCCGCACCAACCGCTGGTACTCCAGGTCTCCGCGCGCGCCACGCACGTCGGCGATCGTCAACGCCCCGCGTGCCTCGAGCAATGCCGGCTTCGACGGAATCGCCGGTGCAGCCGACGGCTCTCCTCGCGCCGGCCGGGCCCAATACAACCGCTCATCGCCCGGGTGCTCGATCAGGCACCCCAACGCGGTCAAGTGCCGGATGTAGGACTTCGCCGAGTGGCCGTATTCCTCGGGGTGCTGCATGGCGTACACGTCCACCAGCATGTTGTGCATGGCCCCACGCGCCGGGCTGGTCCACGACGCCGCGCTCAACTCGTCGAACGCCGCCTGGCAGCCGGCCCGCCCGCCGAGCGGAGCGCCGCACGAGGGACAGAGCTCGAGCTCGAGACTCTGCCGGGCCTCGTCGCACTGCACGTCGACGCCGCGAGGATGGAGGAAGGTGGTTTCGTCATCGCGCAGCCTCGTGGTCACGGCGTCCACGATGTCCCGCGACCGCGCCAGCCGGGCTGCGGCGCGGCCCACCACGCCGCGGCGCTGACGCCCCGCCTCGTCGAGCCACTCGTCGACCAAAGCGAATCGTTCGGTGCAGTGGTCGATCTCCTGATATCGGACGATCGCCGGCCCGCCGTCGCGGAGCACGGTGACGTGCTTGGCACGCCGGTAGCGCACGCCGGCCAGCGCCTCGGCCAGGTGAATCGTCGTGTTCGCGTCGTGGCCCACCCCGAGTAGCAGCACCGCGCCGTCGAGGTCGTGCACCCGGCCCACCGGACTGTCGGGACCGTGCGGGGAATCGAGCGGATGATCGGCGGTGATGACGCCGGCCGCCGGGCCCCTGGCGGCAAACGCATGGGGGCTGTCGCTGCGCAGCACGCCAGGCAGGCGCCAGAACGTGTCGGCCACTACACCGAGGCTGCGACAGGATGTCGCGCAGGAATCGAACGGATGGTCGTCGTCGTCCGACATGCTCGGCATGACGAGCGTGCCGCCCGGACCAACCACGGCTTCCAACGCCGCGATCAATCCAGTGGGACCGTCTTCGACCGGACCGACCTTGGAGAACGCGCAGTGGACCAGGAGGACGCTTCCCGGTCCCACACACAGCTCACGCAACTGCTGAGTGAGCTCCGCTTTCGTCGTGAGCCGATGCACGGGAGGTTGTTACGCGCCTCGTTGGTAGCGGACAGGGAGGGATTCGAACCCTCGGCACCCTTGCGAGGTCGGACTTCTCCCGATTGCTCAGACGTTGTCCTCCAAGGAGTCTAACGGTTCTGGCATACGATGGGCATGGAACGATCCCCAGCGAGGAGTCCGAGCAGCCGGGTGAGGTGGCCCGCAGCGTGCAACACGTCGGCAGCAGGCGACATTCCTCCGGCGAGCGTATCGGAAACCGCTGGGCAGGTCGAGCGGCTGCGCCTAGGGGCCTACTGCCTCCTCGGGACGCAACGCGGCCAGCAGCCGCTCAAAGCGCGGGTTGGCGTGCAGAGGATCGAACTCGGGGCGATGCAACGCCGCCCAGATGCCGGGATCCGGCGGCCAGTGCTCGAGCCGGTCCAGAGCCGCCGCCGTATCGCCCAGCGCCACGAGCCCGGCAGGGACGAGCCAATGCGTGGCGGTCGACCAGTGGGCGATCAGCTCCCGCGCCCGTGTGCTGTCTCCCCCACGAACCACAACCAACGCGAGCACGATCTCCATTGTGAGGTTTCCGGGCTGCAGCCGGTTGGCCAGCTCGGCATCCTCCCGCGCGCCGCGTAGATCGCCCATTCGCATACGGGCCATCGCCCGCGCGCGGTGCGCGAACGCGGATGCGGGGTCGAGGAGAACGGCGCTGTCCGTCCACGCCTGTGCGAAAGCTGGCTCGCGCGTGTTCGTCCACCCGGCCAAGTCGACATACGAAATCACGCGACCGGGATCCAGCGCGAGCGCCAGATGGAGCTCCCGATCGGCGTCGTCGTGCCGCCCGAGCCAGTTCAGGATCGCCGCGTACTGATGGTGCGCCTCGGCATTGGTCGGAGTGAGGGCGATGGCCCGCTCAAACGCGACCAACGAGCCTGCCAGGGCGCGGGGGTCGGCGAACGCGACGAGGAATCCGCGTGCCATCCAGGCGTCCGAGGAGGTCGAGTCGCGGCGCAGCGCGCGGTCCGCGACGGTGAGCCCGCGGACCGTCAGACTCTCGATCGGAGTGTCGGGGAGCCGATAGTAGTTGGCGCGGGCGAGTGCGTAGCAGTAGGCAGCCCGTCCGATGGCCGCCACGAACCCCGAATCGAGGCGCTCGGCCTCCCGGTATTCCGTCAGTGCCCGGGCGGTCCCTTCGGGCGACCGCAGCCCGAGGAAGAAATTGCCGCGCAGGAAATGGTCATTGGCGGTGGGACTGCGCGTGCGCAGCACGCCGAGCGCAACGAGCGGGGGTGACGGGGCTGTTCCCGCGACCCGCATCGCCACTTCCCGCACGATCACCGCGGGTAACAGGAGCAGCTCCTCGGGTGTCCGGTCGAAGACATCGCCCCACACCACTACGGCGGTCGCCCCGTTCAGCAGCCGCGTCGACACCCGTACGTGCGTGCCGACGCGCCGCACGCTGCCGTCGACCAGGTAGTGCACCCCGAGCGCCCGGACGATCGCCGGTGGGTCACCCGGCGCCGCGCGTTGCGCGCGCCGCACGACCCCGGGGGACCTGACCTGAACGCCCGGGACGTTGCCGAGCAAGGTCGTGAGGTCCTCGGTCAGCCCGTCGGCGAGGTAGACGTCGCCCGTGTCACGTGCAGCGAAGTACAGCACCGCAACGCTGTTCGAGGCCGGAGCAATCCGTGCAGCGGCGCGGCCACACGGCGGCGCAGAGCCGTCGGGGCATTGGGCGGAGAGGCGGGCGGCCGACAGGGTGCTCGCGAGACCGAGGCGGAACAGCAAGCTGATTCGATTCACGGCCGTACCGACGGACAGGGAGGGATTCGAACCCTCGGTACCCTTACGGGCACACCGGTTTTCGAGACCGGCCGTTTCAACCGCTCACGCACCTGTCCAAATGCTGGACGCCCAGCCGCTGAGCCGCCGAGGGTGATCTCGGGTGGTTCCTCGGCGGCTTGACGTCTCGGCGGCTCGGCGACTGTGAAACGGACAGGGTGGGATTCGAACCCACGAAACGGTTACCCGTTTACACGCTCTCCAGGCGTGTGCCTTCAGCCGCTCGGCCACCTGTCCCGGCCCTTTAAATAAACGGGCCACAACGGTTTCGCCACCGCGGCGGGCCCGTGAACCCTTCGTCCCCCCTCCGGCGTACCATCTGAAGCCTCCCTGAGGCGCGCCTCACGGTCGTTTCAGCGAGCCGGCAGCAATGTGTCTCTTACGAGGAGGTAACCCATGGACAATCTGCCCACCAAGACGGCGGAAGCCACGCCGACCGAGGTCGAGGTGATTCCCACCTGGCGCGAGCTGGGTGAGCGGTTCCGCGACGTGATGAAGGAAATCGGCGCGGAGATCGGGAAGACCTGGAAGAAGGAAGGCAAGGAGCTGGAAGCCGACCTGCAGGCGCGCCTGTTGCCGGCATTGAACCGCGCCAAGCTCGAGATCGACAAGATGATCAAGAAGCTGGAGGAGCGGACCAGGAAGTCCTGATGCTCTACAGGGGCTCGAAGCGCGCGGTGAAGTGCCGCAGCCAGGGCCCCTGTTCCACGATCCGGTATCCGCGCAGGTCCTTCTTGCCGCGCGCGACCTCCGCGATGACTTCACCCACATAGTCCACGTGACTCTGGGTGTAGGTGCGCCGCGGGATCGCGAGCCGCACGAGCTCCATCGCGGCCGGCGTCTCGCTGCCGTCGGGAAGGCGCTTCCCGAACATCACCGACCCGATCTCGACCCCGCGCACCCCGCCGCGCCGGTACAGCGCGATGGCGAGCGCCTGCGCCGGATACTCGGACGGCAGGATATGCGGAAGTAGCGACTTGGCGTCGAGGTACACCGCGTGCCCCCCGGGCGGCTGCACCACCGGAACGCCCGCCGCCTCCGCCTTTTCGGCGAGATACGCGGTGGAGCGCAGCCGGTAAGTCAAATAGTCCTCGTCCAACACCTCCTCGAGACCCGTCGCCACGGCCTCGAGATCGTAGCCCGCGAGCCCGCCGTAGGTCGGGAACCCCTCGGTGAGGATCAGGAGGTTGCGGCAGCGAGCCGCCACCGCCGCGTCCTTCATCGCGAGGAAGCCCCCGATGTTGGCGAGCCCGTCCTTCTTGGCCGACATCGTGCAGCCGTCGGCGAGCCGGAACATCTCCTGCGCGATCCGCTTCGCCGACCACGCGGCGTACTCCGGCTCCCGCAGCTTGATGAAGAACGCGTTTTCGGCGAAGCGGCACGCGTCCAGGAACAGCGGCACCCCGTGACGATCGCACACCTCCCGCACGGCTCTCAGATTGGCGAGGCTCACCGGCTGTCCCCCGCCGGAGTTGTTGGTGATGGTCACCATGACGAGCGGCACGCGCTCGCGCCCGACGTCCCGGATCGTGGCGTCGAGCGCCGCGACGTCCATGTTGCCCTTGAACGGGTGCCGCGTGGCCGGCTGCCGGCCCTCGGGAATCA
>DATDED010000121.1:0-7281 GCA_036523455.1 Gemmatimonadales bacterium | reverse complement strand
GGGCCGTCGAGACCTACTACAACTGGGACCGGGTGTGCCGGGATCTGATGCGGATTGACGGGGAGTTTCGGCGTCGAGACGAGGGAGTGGGGAGCGGGGAGCGGGAGTTGCACCGGACCTGACCGCTTTCACTCCTCGAGGACGTCGCGTACGTCGCCGGCCGTCAACACACCCATTCCAGGACTCCCGAGCTCCATGCGGCATCGGCCAGGCGGCGCACCAGCACCTCCATGCTCGCCAGCTCCCGGCTGAACATCCGGCGCGAATCGAACCGGATGGAATCGGCTTCCCAGTCGATGGCGGCCACCAGGCGCAGCACGTGCCCGATGCTCGCCAGCCGCCGCACCGTGTCGAGATCCAGCCCGGGTCGCCATTCGCGCGCGCACGCCCAGTAGCCGGCGACGTCGATCCGGGTCAGGTCGATGGCGGGCACGCCCCAGCCGGCGATCTCCCAGTCGATCGGGTAGCAGGCAAGGCCGTTCCCGTTGGGGCGGAGGTACACGTTCTTCGGACTGAAGTCGCCGTGCACCACGGTCGGGGGCAGCCCCAGGCACATGGCTTCGACGCGGGTCCAGCGCAATTCCAGGGCGTTCAGGACCGCGACGACTCCCTGCAGCATGGCGATGTCGTCTCGCGTCAACTCGGGACCGGGCAGCCGCTGCTCGATCTTGTCCCGGGCCCCGCGCAAGTGAACGAGGTAGCGCCCCGGACCGCCGTCCGGCAGGAAGCGCGCGGCGACGAGGCCGGCCGCCGCCCCGTGCATCCGCGATATCCACCGGGCGGCCAGAGCCAGATGGGTCGGGGTCTCCTCGGAGTACCGCTGTGAGCCGACGTCCTCGAGAAAGATCCAGCGACCGCCGTCGCGCCCCTCGCCGTCCGTGGGCCGGCTGCCGTAGTAGTGGGGCGCCGTGACCGGCAGGTGCGGGAGCACTCGCTCATACACGATCTGCTCGATGGACGCCTTCGCGCCTGGAGAGCGTTTGGCGATCACGCTCTTGCCGGCGGGGCCGGCACCCACCAGGCGGTAGACTTCCGAGGTCTCGAGCCGGCGCAGCACCTCGACCCGCTCGGGCATGTCCTGCGCGGCCCACATCCCGCACCACGCCTGGACCGCCGGGTGGGCCGCGAGGTCCTCGTGCAAGACCGCGATCGGCGCGCGGCTCATGGCTCCGGCGCCCTTCCCGCCAGTGCGTCGGCGACGGGATCGTCCCGGTGTATCAGACGCCCGCGATTCGAGAAGAACGTCCGGGCGGTGGCCGCGGGGGTCTCGTTCCCGATCGCGTACGCCAGCACCGCCGGGTGACCGGCGCAGGCGGCGTCACCGCTGCGCACGAGGCGGTCCGTGTCGGGCGCGCCCTTGCGGTCCGTCAGGGAGCCGATGTGGCGTTCCACCGGGATCGCCGCGTGTTCGAACTTGGTGCGCAACCGGATGATCCTCCGCGAAGTCTTCCGGGTGTGGCCGGACCGCCACACGGCGGCCGGACCAACGTCCATGTATCCGTCGTTTCGCGGAGTTACCCGATCGATCAGACGACGAGTTGCCGCGACGCCCCGAGCCAGGCGCAAGAAGCACGCCGTAAGCCGCTGTAATGGACAACGAGTAGGGTGCGTTACTCCAGGCGGGGCTGCGGCATCTCCGGTTCGCTCATCCGGAGCGACGCATCGTCTCCATCGCTGCGGGGACCGGGCGGGCGCTGATGGCGTAGGTGGGGCAATGACGGATGAAGCTGCCGCTGGCGGGCGTCCACTCCTGCTCCGGCTGCGTGACCACCGCCTTGCGCTCAGTGTCGAGGACGAAGAGCCCGGGCGGTCCCTGGAACAGACAGGCGCCGCAGCCGATGCAGCGATCGCGCGCGACCTGGACGATCACGCGCCGCCGCGGGTACACGCCCTCGGCGCCACGCGCCGGCCAGGTGTCCGCGCGCTCCAGCGCTTCCGTCGTGGCGCGGTAGCCTTCTTCGACCACCTCGCGCAGGTGGTCGAACGAGAACATCGAGATGTGCTCGACGCGCGGGTGGATGTAGTAGACCGGCGGCGTGCTCCACTGCCGCAGCCGCTGCTCGAGCAGCGCCTGCATCGCGATCTCGGTCGCGCGTCCGAACACGGCGGCGAACCCTCCTTCCTGCGTATCCTCGCGCAGCGTGCTCGACGCCGACACGTCGACCGCGAAGACCAGCTCGCTGTCGAGCGCGCGCGCCGCCGCGATCGGGAGGTTCTCGATCACCGCCCCGTCCACGAAGTGGCGCCCCCGGATTTCGTGGGGCGGGAGGTAGCCCGGCAGCGCACAGGAGCCGAACACCGCTTCGCCCACCGGGATGTCGTCGAGCCCGGGCAGTCCCCAGAGCACCTGCATCCCCGAGTTGATGTCGACCGTATTGCAGATGACGGGGACGTCGAGGTCGGTGAACGCGGCAGCGCCCACGAGCCGATCGATCAGCAGCGCGAGTGGCTCGCGCCGGAACAGCGCGGGGGAGCGCATGCGCTTGAACGCCATATCGGCGTGGGCGATCTGGAAGACGTCCTTGCGCTTCAGGTTGATGGCGATGTCGCGCAGCTCGGGAATGCTCTTGCCCGACGACCACGCGGCCCCGACCAGAGAGCCCACGCTGCACCCGATGATGTGGGAGGGTTTGAGGCCGCGCTCCAAGAGGGCCTCGAGCACACCGACGTGCGCCAGGCCCTTCATGCCGCCGCCCCCGAGGACGAGGGTGAAACGGGTGCCGGGATTCACCGCCTTGCTGTCACCGTATACGCTTGATTTGTCGTGCGAGTCCCGAGTAACGTAGTCGAGACCCCCATGCAAGCGCCACGCCATTGGCGACGTTTCGCCCGCGACCGCTGGGCCCTGACCGGTCTCGTCCTGCTGACGATCCTGGCGGTGTTCGCGCTGACCGCGCCGTGGATCGCCCCAGCCGACCCGTTGCACGGCTCGCTGTCCGTCAGCCTGCGCGCCCCCTCGCGCGCCTACTGGCTCGGCACCGACGTGCAGGGGCGTGACGTTTTGTCACGTGTCTTGTTCGGCGCTCGCCTGTCGTTGCTGGTCGGGCTCGTGAGCCAGACGGTGGCCAGCGTGCTGGGCGTCGGGCTCGGCCTCGCCGCGGGCTACTACGGGCGCTGGGTCGACGCGTCCATCATGCGGCTCGCCGACGTCACCCTCGCATTTCCCTCCCTGCTGCTCCTCATCGCCATCGCCGCCGCCGTCAATCCCTCACTCCCCATGGTGTTCGTGGTGATCGGCCTCGTGGGGTGGGCCGGCGTCGCCCGGGTGGTCCGCGGCGAAGTGCTGAGCCTGCGGACGCGGGAGTTCGTCCTGGCGGCGCGCGCTCTGGGCGCGAGCGACGTGCGGGTGTTGGCGCGCCACCTGCTCCCCGGGGTGCTGCCGCCGGTGATCGTGATCGCGACGCTCGGCGTCGGCGGCGCGATCATGGCCGAGGCCGCGCTCTCGTTCGTGGGACTCGGAGCCCGGCCGCCCACGCCGTCGTGGGGCGCGATGGTCGCCGATGGGCGGGACCTGTTGCGCGTGGCGCCGTGGGTGAGCCTCGTGCCCGGACTGGCGATCGGCCTGGCGGTGCTGGGCGTGAATCTGGTCGGGGACGGCCTGCGGGACGCCCTGGAGGTGCGGACGGCGTGACCGACGTCGCGTTTCATCCGGCGAAGGTGAAGGCGCTGCGCGAATCGCTGCGCCACCTGCGGGCCAGCGAGTTCCCCTGGACCGCGGATACGGCGTACCTGAACAACGCCTCGATCGGTCCCATCCCCGAGCGCACCCGCCGCATCCTCGACGCCTTCAACGCCAAGCGCACCGCGCCGCACCTGCTGCCCGATCGCGACCTGTTCGCGGGGCTCCAGGCCGCGCGCGACGCCGCGGCGCGTCTCATCAACGCCGACACCGGCGAGATCGCGCTCGCCACGAATACGGGCTTCGGGCTGAATCTCGCCGCGCACGCGCTGCCGCTCGCGCAGGGCGATCACGTGATCCTCTCGGACCGGGAGTTTCCGGCGAACGTCTATCCGTGGCTCATGCTGCGCAAGCAGGGGGTGGAAGTCACCCTCGCGCCCTGCACCCGCGAGGGCTGGCCCGACGAGGACTACCTGTTGAGCGCGCTGCGCGACCCCCGGGTGAAGGTGCTCGCCGTGTCGTTCGTGCAGTTCTCCAACGGCTTCCGCGCCGACCTGAAGAAGCTTTCCGCCGCGGCGCGCGCCAACGGGACCATGCTCGTGGTGGACGGGATCCAGGGCGTGGGCAATTCCGTGCTCGACGTCCGGGAGACGCCGGTGGACATCCTGGCGTGCGGCGGGCAGAAGTGGCTCTTATCCCCGTGGGGCTCGGGGTTCGTCTACGTCCGCAAGGAGCTGATCCCGACGATCGAGCCGGCGATGATCGGGTGGATGGCGTTCGAGGGCACCGACGACTTCTCGCGGCTCACCGAGTACAACCCGACGTTCCGCGCCGACGCCCGCCGCTTCGAGATGATCACGCTGCCCTACCAGGACTTCTACGGCTTCACCCAGTCGGTGGAGCTGCTGTTGGAGATCGGCATCCCGGAGATCGCCGAGGTCACGCGCAGCTTGCACGACCCGATCCTCGCGTGGGCCGACGCGCACGGGATGCGCGTCGTCTCGCCGCGCGACGAGCGGCACCGCTCGGCGATTCTCTGCATCGCCCCTACGGAGCCGGTCGAGGCATACCACGCCATCAAGCGCGCCCGGATCGTGTGCTCGCTGCGCGAGGGAGCGATCCGCCTCTCCCCGCACTGCTACAACACGGTGGGAGAGATGGAGAAGGTGCTGGACGTGTTGGAGAACCTGAAGTAGCCGCGGGTCAGCCGGCGCGCCGCAACAGCGCGTAGTCCTTCTTTCCTTTTCTGAGCAGCACGTGGCCGCCCGCGAGCCAGTCGTCGGCGCCGAGGGTCCCGTTGGGGTCCTTGGCACGCTCCTGATTCACGTAGATCCCGCCCTGCTCGATCTGGCGCCGGGCCTCGCCCCTGGACTTGGCCAGCCCGGCGGCCACGACCGCGTCGACGAGTGTAGGGGACTCGCTCGAGAGCGTGGCAGTCGGAATCTCCGCTTCCAACACCGCGAACGCGTCCGGTTTCACGCGATGCGGGTCCCACTCGCTGAACAGGATCGCGGCCGCCGCGACGACGGATTCCATGGCGGCTGTGCCGTGCACGCGCTCCGTCATCTCATCGGCGAGCTGGTGCTGCGCTTCGCGCTTCGCGGGATCCTTGGCGTGCATCGCGAGCAGGGGGTCGAGACCCTCCGGGCCGTCCTTGGGTCGCAGCGAGAACAGACGGAGGTAAGTCCCGACGTCGCGATCGTCCGTGTTCACCCAGAACTGGTGGAACTTGTAGGGTGAGGTCAGCGCCGCGTCCAGGTAGATCGCTCCCGTCTCGGATTTCCCGAACTTCGCCCCGGACGCCATGGTGATGAGCGGGGCGACGAGCCCGTGGACCTCGGCGCCTTCGGTGCGCCGCACCAGCTCGACGCCCGCCGTGATGTTGCCCCACTGGTCCGAGCCGCCCACCTGCAGCGTGCACCGGTGGCGGCGGAACAGCTCCAGGTAGTCGTAGGCCTGGAGCAGCATGTAGCTGAACTCGGTGAACGACAACCCGCTCTCGAGCCTGGCTTTCACCGATTCCTTCTGGAGCATGATGTTGATGGTGAAGTGCTTCCCGACGTTGCGCAGGAAATCCACCAACCGCTCCGGTACGAGCCACTCCGCGTTGTCGACCAGGAGGGCGCGGTCGTCGCGGAAGTCGAGGAACTGCGCCATCTGGGCGCGTTGCGCCTCGAGATTCGCGCGCAGCTCCTCCGGCGGGAGCAGGGGACGCTCCGTCCGCTTGCCGGAGGGATCGCCGATCAGCCCGGTGCCGCCGCCCATCAGCACGATGGGGCGGTGGCCGGCCCGCTGCAGGTGCTGCAGCAGCATCAGCGGGACCAGGTTGCCCAGCTGCAGGCTGCGGGCGGTCGGGTCGAAGCCGCAGTAGGCAGTGAGCGGCCCGCGCGCCAGGTGCGCATCGAGGCCGGGCGTCACCTCGTGCAACAGGCCGCGCCAGCGGAGCTCCGCGAGCAGGTCCGACATGGCCGCGAATCGTAAGAGCAGCCGCGGGCGCTGGCAAGCGCCGCGGCGTGTCACTAGGTTGTTACCCGATGGGCCGATTCGCCATTCTCAAGCCGCAGCTGTCGTGGGAGACGGTGCTCACCCGGCGGGGTGTGGCCGGAGGTGTCGCCCTCTTCGTCATGTTGGGCGTCGGATTCTCCTGGGGCGCCTGGTCGCGCGTATGCGCCGCCGAGCGCTGCCCCACCATCGCCCGGCTGATGGGCACCAACTCGGTTCCCCAGCAGACCTCCAAGGTCTACGCGGCCGACGGCCGGCTGATCACCGAGCTCGGTCTCGAGCGGCGCACCGTGTTGCCGCTGGGCGAGATCCCGCCCTGGGTGCGCGAGGCGTTCCTCGCCACCGAGGACAAGCGGTTCTACAGCCACAACGGCATCGACTACTGGCGCATCCCGGGCGCGTTCTGGGCAAACCTCAGCACGCTCAGCTACACGCAGGGGTTCTCCACGATCACGATGCAGCTCGCCCGCAACATCTTCCCCGAGCAGATCAGTCGTGAGAAGCAGCTGACCCGCAAGCTCAAGGAGGCGCGGGTCGCGATCGAGATCGAGCACAACTTCCCCAAGGACACGATCCTCCAGATGTATCTGAACCAGATCGACCTGGGGGCGGGGGCGCACGGCGTGGAGGCCGCGGCGCAGGTGTACTTCGGCAAGTCGGCGCGCGACCTGAATGTCGCGGAGGCGGCGACGCTCGCCGCGATCCCCAAGGCGCCGTCGTTCTACAATCCGCGCCTGCACCCCGACCGCGCGGTGCGGCGCCGCAACGTCGTGCTGGCACTGATGCAGTCGCAGGGCTTCCTGTCGGCCGACGAGGCGGAGCTGTGGAAGGCCTTCCCGCTGGTGCTCACCACCAGCCGCACCAACTACGGGGACGTGGCGCCGTACTTCGTCGAATGGCTGCGGACGCAGTATCTCGAGCCGCGCTACGGCCGCGACCTCTACGAGAAGGGGCTGCGGATCTACACCACCCTCGATCTGGACATGCAGGAGGCAGCCGAGCGGGCGCTGTCGGCGCAGCTCGACGCCATCGAGGCGGGGGTGTACACCGGCGGGAAATGGGACCGGCCCACCTACCGCGAGTACCTCGAATCGTCCAAGGCCGGGCAGGGAGAAGACCACGGACCGGCGACGCAGTACCTGCAGGGCGCGCTCCTCGCG
>DATDED010000120.1:0-3454 GCA_036523455.1 Gemmatimonadales bacterium | reverse complement strand
CCGACGTCCATGTACTCGATGAAGCGCACTTCCGCATCGCGCGCCCGGGCGAACTCGATCAGATCGGTCAGCTCGTCGTCGTTGAATCCCCGCAGGACCACCGAGTTGAGCTTGAGGCGCTCGAACCCCAGCGCCTGCGCCGCGCCGATACCGGCGAGCACGTCCGCGTGGCGGGCGCTGCGGGCGAAGCGCTCCATCCGGTCGGGTCGCAGCGTATCGAGGCTGACGGTGACGCGCCGCAGCCCCGCGGCGCGCAGCGCCGGCGCATGGCGCGCCAGCAGCACGCCGTTAGTGGTGAGCGCCAGATCGCGCACCTGCGGCGCGTCGGCGATCATGCGCACCAGCGTCGGAAGGTCGTGCCGCAGCAGGGGCTCGCCGCCGGTGAGTCGGACTTTCGCCGCTCCCAACCCCGCGAAGATCCGCACCAGACGCGCGATCTCCTCGAAGGTGAGGATCTGGTCGCGCGGCAGCCAGACGTACTCGGCTTCCGGCATGCAGTAACTGCAGCGCATGTTGCAGCGGTCGGTCACCGAGACTCGGAGGCTGCCGAGCGGGCGTCCCAGCGTGTCGAGCGGGGCGGACGTCATTCGGGACCCACCACAGCGGGACGGCCCTGCGGGTCCACCCAGAGCACGGAGCCGTCGGCGCGCAGCTCCTTCTTCCAGATCGGCACGCGCTTCTTGACCGCTTCGATCACGTAGCGGCAAGCGGCGAAGACGTCCGCCCGGTGCGGCGCGGCGGCCGCGATACCGATGCTCGCGTCTTCCGTGGGCACGAGCCCGAGGCGGTGCTGCACGGCGAGGCGGACCTCGGGCCATTGCCGCTGCGTCTCGGCGAGAATCCGATCCAGCTCCGCTCCCGCCATCGCCTCGTACGCCGAGTATTCGATCCCGGTCACACCGCCGTCCTCGGGCCCGTCGCGCACCGTCCCGAGGAAGAGGCAGGTCGCGCCGCGACCGGGGCCCGCCACGTCCGCCAGCAGGGCCGCGGGGGAGATCGGCTCGCGCGTCAGGTGACCGGCGCTCATCGCCCTACCCGCCCGCCAGCGGCGGCAGGAATGCGACTTCGTCGCCGTCGCGTACCGGGGCGTCGAGCCGCACGTGGCGCAGATTGACCGCCGTGAGCGGCCGCTCGGGGAGCTGCGCCGCGCCCGGGACGCCGGCGCGGACCTGCCGCACGACTTCCGCCACCGTCGCGGGCGCCGGCAGAGGGAGCTCGATGTCCTCCCGCCCCACCAGCTCGGCGTAGCGGGCGAAGAACTTGAGCCGGATCAATTCCCCACCGTCCCCGTGGCCAACCCATGCCAGATGCGCGCGGCCTTGGCGTCCGGGTTGGACGCCTTCGACACGATGAACACGTTGACGGAGCGCTCGACCACCGTCCCGTTGAGCGTCACGGACCTGCCGTCGCGCCGCACCACGATGGGCAGCGCCGTTCCGGCCTTGCCGCGATAGTGGTCCCGGAACGTGGGTGACCAATCCTTGTCGGGCGAGGCTGTCACGTCGCCCACCGTCACGAGCGTATCCCCCGACTGCACCCCGGCCGCTTCGGCAGCGCCGCCGGGCACGATCCCCTCGACGACATTCGCCACGCCGCCCGTCTGGACGCCGAGGAACGGGGCACTGGTGGAGTGCCGCTGGACCGCGATCCCCCCCTTGGGCAGGATCTGCTCGTAGGGCAGCTCGTCCCGGCCGTTGACGTACTTCTGGTAGAAGCCCGCGGCGTCGGGCAGGCCGGCCTCGGTGAGCAGGGCCAGCAGGTCTGCGGTGCGGAATCCCTTGCCCAGCTTGTAGAACCGGGTGTAGAGGTTGCGGGTCACTTCGTCCAGGCTGTGCCGGTTGTCGGTGGCGTCGCGGATCGAGATGTCGAGCAGCAGGCCCGTGAGCGATCCCTTCGGATAGTACAGCTGGGAGCTGTTGACGAACACCTCGTTGATCCAGGTGGCGGCGCTGCCGTCCTCCTCGCTCCACGGCTCGGCCGCGCCCTGCACCTGCTGGATGTTGGACTGCACGCTCTCCAGCCACTGCGCCTCGGTCCACAGCCCGGCGCGCCAGTTGGTGGCGTCGCCGTAGTAGTCCGTCACGCCCTCCGACCACCACAGGAGCGGCGTGTACTGCTCGGCGTGATAGTCGTAGGGCCACATCTCCGACGGGCGGATGCGCTTGACGTTCCAGAGATGGAAGAACTCGTGCGCCGTGAGCGGCCGCATGAACGAGCCCAGGGTACCGCTCGCATCGGCGAACATCTCGGTGGGGAGGATGTCGTACTGCGAGGCGGCGTGCTCCAGACCCCCACCGTAGTTGATCGCCTCGTGGATGATGTTGAAGAAGATCGTGTAAGTGTCGTAGGGAGCGCCGCCCATCAGCGCATTCTGCACCGCGGCCTGCTTGGCGATCCCCTCGCGCAGGTTGCGGGCGACGGCCGGCGTGTAGTCGGCGGCCGGCCAGGCGGCGATGCGGATCCACTTGCCGTCCACCTGCAGCGAATCGAGGCCGAAGTGGCCGACGAACGTCTGTGCGTCGGCCAGCTCGTGATAGTCCGCCGCGCGATAGGCGTCGCCGCCGCGCGGCAACGCGGTCGCGACGCCCCACCCCGCCGGCAGGGCGAAGCGCACCTCCGCCGGCCGCTCGAGGTGTCCTTCCTGGTAGAGAAACAGGTTCGTGCCCAGAAACTCGCCGAAGTCCGAGACGAGACGCGCCCGCGAGAGATCGATCTCGTCGGCCAGGAAGTCGAACGCCACCGTGATGGTCGGGCTCCGTCCCGTGCCGATGCGCCACGTGTCCTTGTCGAGCCGGTCCCAGAAGAGGGCCTTCCCCGCGGCGTCCTGGGCCGCGAAGTGCCGCACGAAGCGCGCGTAGTTCTGGATCTCGTAGTTGCCGGGACTCCAGGCCGGCAGCGAGACCAGCAGCGTGTCGGTGCCCGTGGTCGGGAATTCCGCCTTCACGTGGAACAGGTGGGCGGCCGTGGATGCGACCGAGACCTCGTACCGCACCGCCTGCGCGGCGACCATCGGAGCGGAAAGCGTGAACAGCGTGGCGACGGCGGGCAGGCGACGCAAGCGCATGGAGTACCTCGTGTTGGAAAGGCGAGTGAGCTTCGGCTGCGAATGATACCCAACTGGGCGCGCGGTGGCGCCGTCCGGGTCCCGAACGCAACGCGGCCCCGACCAGTGCCGGTCGGGGCCGCGCCAACATCCGGAGAGAACGAGAGTTACGGCGAGACGTTCGCGCTGTGGTCCGCGACCATCGCCCGCAACTCCTTGCTGGGCTTGAACACCGGCACCGGACGCGCGGCGACCTCGACCGGATCGCCTGTACGGGGGTTGCGCGCCATGCGCGTCTTGCGCTGGCGGATCTTGAAGGTGCCGAACCCGCGTATCTCGATGTTGTGCTGCTCGGCTAGCGCGGCCTTCACGGCGTCCAGGAAGGAATCGACGACCCGCGCGCAGTCCTTC
>DATDED010000119.1:0-16546 GCA_036523455.1 Gemmatimonadales bacterium | reverse complement strand
CTGGAAGGACACGAAGTAGGTCAGGGTTCGTCCGGATAGGCGGTGACGAGTCGGCCGGCCGCCGTCCGCACCTGTGTCACCCAGCCGCCTTCCTCCCGGTATCCCGCAACGCCGATCGTATCGAGCGGTCCCGTCATGGTCACCTGGCCGCCCACGTTCACCGGCTGCTTTCCCAGCCGGGCGATGGGCATCCGGATGGACCAGCGCCGGATGATCCAGGCGCGGTTGGGGAGACGCTCGAACACCACCCGCCCCTGCGCCCCGCGTCCGGTCCACCGGCCAAGGTTGGTGTAGTGGAACAGCAGCTCCTGGAGCTCGGCCGAACGCCGGTCGAGCCATAGAACGCCGGCGATATCCACATGCCGGCCGCCCCCGACCGGCTCGAACCCGAGGCCGATCTGGGAGTCGGCGGCGGCTCCTTCCGTCCGCTCGACGCGGAAGCAGTGCTGCGCGAGAAACACCCCGGACAGGAAGACCGGCAGATCCGGACCATAGTACGTCATCACGCCCGTGGAATCCGGCTGCGCAAAGCCGCGGGCGGCGAGAGTCTCGGCCGGGAGGCTCATGAACGGCCAGGATGAGTACCCGGCCGTCAGATGGCGCTCCTCCTCGATGGGGTCATCGCCGGCAGGCCCGAACGTTCGGACGTAGCGCCGCGTCTGGAAGCGGTAGACCGGATGGAGGATCGTCCACTCGGTCGCCTCGAGCGCCGTGCGCGCCTCCTCCCACAGCCTCGCGGCCGCCGACCCTTCCTCCGGCCGGACGCGACAGCGCCGCTCGGCGTGCACCGCGATCTCCGACAGCATCACCGGAACCTCCGGCGCCTGGATCGGCGTGGTGATGGTGTCGCCCACCCCCAACCTGAACTGCGCGCCGCTCCAGCGGGCCATGCCGATCCGCAGCACGAACACCCGGTAGACGCCCGGCGGCGCGTCCAGCCGTACGTGACCGGTCTCATCGGTGAGCGTGCGGCCGATCTCCCGCCCCGCCGTATCCATCAGGACCACGAAGGCGCCGGCCACCGGCTGGCCGGTTCCCGCACCCAGCAGCGTGGTGCGGATCGCCTGGGCGCCGAGCAGGCCGGGCCCGCAGATCAGCAGGAGCGCCAGGACGCGAGGGATGAGGCGGGAATCCGTACGGACGGACATCGAGATGGTCAGGCGGAGGGGCTCGCGGCGCGCGCGAACCCCTCCACGTCCTCCTCCGGCGTTACCCGGCGAAACAGTAGCTGCAGCCCAGCTCCTGCACCCGGTTCACCGCCCACACGCCGGAGGGCACGACCTGCACGGTGGGAAGCAGGTTCGCCCGCCAGTCGTTGGCGACGTCCTCGGGCTTCATGTTCATCTGCTTGCCGACGATGCCGGCGTAGAACTTGATCGCCATGTTGCACGCGCCGAACAGCGCGCCGCTCGCCATCAATTCATCGATGCCCATCCCCGGGATCGGCCAGGTGCCGGGCGGCGCCTTGTAGAAGAAGTTGTGCACCGACGGTGCGTTCGTGGCCGGATCGTTGACCTTGAAGACCTCGCCGAACTTGTACTTGGCCCACATCGCGTCGTTCATGGCGAACGGCAGGCCACCGTGCCGCAGGATCACCACCACGGTCGTGTCGCTCTCGGGGGTCCCGGTCTCCGCGTTGCTGATGAAGAACACGCGCGACCACACGAAGCCGACGCCGCCGTTGAACTCCGGCACGTCGTACACCTGTTTGTGCTTCCCCTTGATCTTCCTGAGCCAGGCGTCGAGCTGCGGATCTTTGAGGCTGGATCCCGCCGGAGCCTCGGCGAGCAGGCTCCGGGGGACCACGCTCCCCAGGCCGAAGGCGGCCGCGGTGGCCGCGACGCTCCCCAGGAAGCCCCGTCGATGAGTGGAAAGATTCAGATCGAGCATTTCGCAAACCTCCGTGAAGGATGAGGACGAGACGACACCGCTTATGGTGTTGGGCGACCCGCCGCGTTGCGCGACCCGGCCCGCGTGGGATAGGCGACGTCGGGCGGCGGATCGCCGTTGGGCCAATCGTATTCCTTGCCCGGGAAATCGGGACGCGGCCGGGCGACGACGAACGCCGCCACATCGAACGCCTGCTGATCGGTCAGGGATCCGGGACGATCGAACGGCATGTTGTCCCGGATGAACGACGCGGCGGTCCGGACCCGGGCCATCCCGGCGCCGATGTTGAACGATTGCGGGCCCCACAGCGGCGGGGCGATGACCGTCCCTTCCCCTCCCGGCCCGTGGCACCGCGCGCACTCCGTCCCGAACGTCTCCCGGCCGGCCGCGGTATCGGCCCGCAGCGCGGCGAACCGTTGCAGGCGGGTGTTGGGGGAAGGGGGACCGACCGGCGTGCGCCGCGAGAGGAACGCGAGGTAGGCCACGATGTCGCGCATGTCGGGCCCGTCGGCGGCGAGCGCCGTCCCGTTCAAGCTGCGGCGGAAGCAGTCGTTGACCCGGTCCTCGATCAGCTCCACGGCGCCGCGCCGGCTGCGGTATTGGGGGAAGCGCGCGAAGCTCCCCACCCAGCTGCCGTTCTCCCGGCGGCCGGCGTCGAGGTGGCAGCTGGTGCAGCGCAGCGCATTGCCGACGTGCGTCGGAAGGCTGTCGTGCGTCGTGGTGAGCAGCGCGAGCCCGCGCCGTACCGCCGCGCCGAAGGCGTCCGCGGGAATCTCCGAATCGGCCGGCGCACCGAACGCCGCGACCGGTGGGGTGGACGGAACGGCCTGCCCGCGACAGGCGGCCGCGCCCGCCACCAGCAGCCCCGTCAGGGTTCCAGCGAGTGCGGCACCACGCGGCATCAGAGAAGTATGCCGGCGAGGGTCGCCGAGAGGAAGTTGGCCAGCGTGCCGGCGAGCATGGCGCGGAATCCCAGCCGCGCCAGGTCGTGCTTGCGCTCGGGGGCCAGGGCGCCGATCCCTCCGATCTGGATCCCGACCGAGCCGACGTTGGCGAAGCCGCACAGGGCGAACGTGGCGATGGTGAACGAGACCGGGCTCAGCGTCGCGCGCAGCGGCCCCAGCTGGGAGTAGGCGATGAACTCGTTCAGCACCATTCGCGTACCCAGCAGACTGCCGATGGTGCCGCTGTCGTGCCAGGGCACGCCCATCACCCAGGCGATGGGCGCGAAGATCCACCCCAGGACGGTCTGGATGCTCGCGGGGAACCAGGCGACATGGCTGTGGATCCAGCCGAAGCCGCCGTTGGCGAGCGCGATGAGCGCGATGAACGAGACGAGCATCGCGATCACGTTGAGCATCAGGTACAGTCCCTCGGTGGTGCCGCGCGCCGCCGCATCCACCACGTTCACGTCGGTGCGGGGGATATCCACCTTCACGCCACCCAGCGTCTCCGGTACGCCGGTCTCGGGCTCCAGGATCTTCGCCATCATGATCGTCCCCGGCGCGGTCATGATGACGGCCGTGAGCAGGTGCCGCGCCTCGATGCCGAAGGCGATGTAGGCGGCCATGATCGCGCCCGAGACGTGGGCCATCCCTGCGGTCATGACGGTCATCAGCTCGGACCGCGTCATGCGCGGCAGAAACGGGCGGATCGTGAGCGGCGCTTCGGTCTGGCCCATGAAGATGGACGCCGCGACGTTCAAGCTCTCGGCGCCGCTCGCGCCCATCACCTTGTTCATCACCACGGCGAACGCCTTCACCACCACCTGCATGATGCCGAGGTAGTACATGATGGCGAACAGCGCCGAAACGAAGATGATGGCGGGCAGCACCTGGAACGCGAAGATCACCCCCAGGCTGGAGTGTTGCTTGCCGATCTCCCCGAACACGAACTCGGACCCGGCGTAGGAAAATCCGAGAATGGCTTTCACGACGTCGCCGAGCCAGCTGAAGATCCGCTCGCCCAGAGGGACACGCAGCACGAACACGGCGAACGCGGCCTGCAGCCCGACCCCCCAGGCGATGACGCGCGGATCGATCTTGCGCCGGTTGCTGGAGAGCAGCACCCCGATGCCGAGGATGACGAGGATGCCGAACAGTCCGATGAGCCTGGCGGGGATGGATCGCGGCTCGGCGGGCGGCGCCGCGGGAGCCGCGGCCGGCGCGGGCGCCTGGACTGTCGGAGGGGGAACGACGACGCCGGAATCGGGACGCTGCACCCCCCCGCCCGTGGCCGCCTGCACCGTGTTCCAGGCGAGGCGCGGCAGGGTGAACACGACGAGCGCGCACACGAACGTGACGGCGAACGCAAACCCGGTTCGACGCAACGACATCCTGCCTCCGAGTGTAAACGGTCCGGGCGGAGTAGGCCTCAAGTCGGCCGGGAAAGGTGCCGCCCCGGCTCCAAAAGCGCAAAACCCGGCCGGCCTAGCGGCCGCTCAGCTCGTCGGCGAGCGCGGCGGCGCCGTAGACCCGCCGCAGAGCCTCGAGCAAGCCGCGGACGTCGACCCACACCGAGCGCGCAGCGCTCTCGCGGAACAGGAAGCGGTTGGGGAGCGCCTCCATATTCTCATCGAAAATCAGCCCGACGACCGCGCCGTCCCGGTCCACCACCGGGCTCCCCGAGTTGCCCCCGATGATGTCGCAGGTGCAGACGCCGTTGAGCGGGGTCGCCAGATCGAGGGAATCGCGGGCCGCCTGCCACCGCGGCGTGAGATTCCACGGCTCCTTGCCGCCGAAGCCGGCGGCGCGGTCGTAGAGGCCATACAGCGTCGTGAAGGCCGGGGCGAAGGTGCCGTTCATGGGGTAGCGCAACACCGAGCCGTCGGAGATACGCAGGCTGAAGGTGGCGTCGGGAGCGACGCTCGAGCCGAACACGGCAAGCAGCGCGCGCGCCACCCGTTCGTCGTTGCGGCCCTCCAGGTCGAGCAGCGAATCGGACTGCCGCTGCACCCTGCGCTCCAGGGGGTCGATCACCCGGGCGAGGGCGATGAACGGATCCCGTGACGCCCCGAGCGCCGCGCTCCCGCCCTGGGCGAGCGCGCGCCGTCCCTCGGCGGAGCCGAGCGAGGTCGCCGCCACCATTCGATGCGCCGCCTGCTCGGGGCTGCGCCCCCCGAGCGCGGCCACGAGCACAGGGTCGGTCGCCGGCAGCTCCTTCCGCATGGCTCCGAAATACGCGGCGAGCAGCTGCGCCTCGACCGCCGTATCCACGGGCTGTGGCGAATACAGCACGCGCTCCAAACGACTGCGGTTGGCGTCCCGGAACATCGCGAGCCGCGCGCTGTCGGGCTTGGCGCTCTCCGCGGGCATCCGGACCAGCATGCCGGCGAGCCCCAGGAGCCGCGATCCGTAGGCGCCGTACGCGTGGTAGCGGCGGCGTACGTCGAGCGCCGCCAGCTGACGGCGGACGGCTGCGGTGCGATCCCACGCGTCGCCGTAAAGGCGGTGACGCACCGGGTCGGCGTCCACTTTCGCCCGGAAGGCGCGCTCCCACTCCCGCTTGCGGGCCATCACCTCGGGGTCCAGCAGGCCCGACTGGTAGCCGCGGATCGCCTTCTGGGAATTCTGGAGCCCGAACAGCGTGTTCCGCAACGCACTGGCGCGGTTGCTGTCGGCGTCCGCGAGCGTCTGGTACACCCGGATCTGGTCGGCCAGGAGCTTGAGCGTGGCCGGGTACTGCACGTCGCGCAGGTACTGGAGCTGCGCCACCGTGTTGAGCCGTCCCGTCGAGCCGGGATTCCCGACCACGAACACCAGGTCCCCCTCGCTCGCCCCGCGGGTGCTCCAGCGCAGGTAGTCGGTGTGCGCCGGCTGGCTGTCCAGGTAGGCCCGGACCATGGAGACGTCGAGGTCGTAACGCGGGTAGGTGAAGTTGTCCGGGTCGCCGCCGAAGAACGCCGTCTGGGCCTCGACCGCGAACACCAGTCGGAGGTCACTGAAGCGGCGGAAGCGATACAGTTTGTACTGGCCGCCGCGATACATCGTGACGACCTGGCAATTGGCATCGGGTGCGGTGGCGTTGCAGCGCCGCTCGATGCCGGCGATGGCCTCGCTCCGCAGCCGGGCAGCGCGCGAAGCCGGGGCGGCCCCGGGTACGGCCGCATTGACACTGTCGGTCACATCGCTGATCGCCTGCAGCTGGTCGAGCACCATCCCGGGGCAGGGCCGCTCTTCCGCACGGGTCGCGGCGGCGAAGCCGTTGGCCAGGAGGTCCTCACCCGGTTTGGTGACGGCGTCGATGCAGGCGCGCGCGCAATGGTGATTCGTCATCACCAGTCCGTCGGGGGAGACGAACGACGCCGAGCAGCCGGGGATGCGGGCGGCGGAGAGCCGCACGTGATCGAGCCACGCCGTGGACGGGCGGAAGTTGTAGCGCTTCGCCCAGTAGTCGAGGGGAGGAACGTCGAACGTCCACATCGTCCCGGTTTCGAGCCCCGGATATTCGCTGCCGGCGGCCGGCGGTTGCTGGGCGGTGAGCGACGCAGGGATCGTGAGGAGCCCGAACAGGGCGACGAGAACGGCCATCGAACGCTGGCGGTGCATGATGCGCTCCCGGAAGGCGGATGAACGACGAGAAGACGAATCTAGCCTTTCCATTCTTGTGTGCGCGCGCGCCCCAGCGCGTCGGGACCGAACTTATCCCGCACCGCGTCCATCGCCCGGGTCAGCCGGCGGTCCTTCTCGGTCTCCGGGACGTCGGTCCGCTGCGCCTCGAGCAGCGCGAGCTGTGCCGCCGCGCCGGGCCGGTCGAGCTGCGACAGCGCCACGCCGATGAGCCGCGCGGGAACCCGGCGGGCCGCCCGCAGCTTGGCCAGCAGCTCGCGCGCCACCTCGTAGACCGCGCGGTCGGTCAGCACCGGGTCGGGCAGCGTCCGGCCCGCCTGCCGGGTGGTGAAGTCCGCGTCGCGCAGCCGGACGGTGATCGTGCGGGCCACCAAGCCTTCCGCACGCAGGTCCGCGGTCGCCCGATCCACCTGGATGAGCAGCTCGCGCAGCAGGTCGTCGTCGGCGTCCAGGTCGGTGGGAAAGGTGTTGTCGCGACTGATCGACTTCGGCTCGGTCCAGGGCTCCACCGCCGCGTCGTCCAGCCCGCGCACCCGCTCCCACAGCCACTCCCCCTCGCGGTCCCCCAGCCGGCGCACCAGCTCGGAGCGATCCACCCGTTGCACGTCGGCGGCGGTGCGCCAGCCGAGGCGAGCCAGCCGCTCCTGCGCCTTGGGGCCGATCATGGGAATGTCCGCGAGCGCGAAGCCGGCGAGAAACGCCGCTTCGCTGCCCGGCTCCACGACGTGCACGCCGGCGCCGGTGGCCCCCGCCGCCGGCTTCGCGAGGCCCGCCGCGAGCTTGGCGACGAGCTTCGACGTCCCGCCGCCGATCGACATCCAGAGCGACGTCGCGGCGTGCACCGCCGCGCGGATCCGGCCCGCAGTCGCCGCGAGCGGCTCGTCGTGATACAGCCGCTCGGTGCCCGAGAGATCGAGGTAGAACTCGTCGCTCGACGCCTGCTCCACGGCCGGCGTGAAGTGCTCCAGCACCTCACCGATCGCCCGACCCTTGGCGGCGCACGCCTCCCACGGCACGGCGACCACGGTCGCCTCCGGGCAGAGGCGCACGGCGCGCGCCATCGGCATCGCCGAGCGCACACCGAAGGCGCGCGCTTCGTAGGACGCCGAGGTCACGACCCCGCGTCGCTCGGGCGAGCCGCCGACGATGAGGAACCGGGCCCGGCCCGCACCCTCGGGATCGACGAGGCGCGCGACGGCGACGTAGAAGGCATCGGCATCGGCGAGCAGAATGCGACGGGGCGGAGCGGTCATGGCGTAGGACCTGAACTTAACTCTTGCTCACCGTCCAGCGCCGGATATAGCCTTCCCTGCCATGTCTCGGTTTTCGAAGTGGACCGGCCTCATCATCATCGCGAACATCGCGGTCTACCTCTGGAGCAGTCAGGCCCCCGAGCAGGCCGATGCCTTCGCGTTCGTGCCCGCCCGGTTCATCGCGCGGCCCTGGACGGCGTTCACGTACATGTTCCTGCACGCCAGCTTCAGCCACATCTTCTTCAACATGCTGGTCCTGTTCTTCTTCGGGCCGCAGGTCGAGGATCGGCTGGGGAGCGGGCGGTACCTCACCCTGTACTTCGTGAGCGGCCTCTTCGGTGCGGCCACGTCGATGCTATTCAGCCCGCAGGCCGGCATCGTCGGGGCCTCGGCGGCGGTGTTCGGCGTCGAGCTCGCATTCGCGTACTTCTGGCCGCGGGCGCAGCTGCTCATCTGGGGGATCGTGCCAGTCGAGGCACGCACGCTGATCATCATCATGACGGCCATCTCGGTCCTGGGCGGCGTCGGATTGGGGATGCAGAACGTGGCGCACTTCGCCCACCTGGGCGGATTTCTGGGAGGGTGGCTGGTCCTGAAGGTGTTCGGCGTGCGGCGGTTCGAAGACAAATTGCGGCCGAGCAACATGCAGGCGCCGATTCGGAAGGCCAGCCCACCGGCCGGCGCGGCGGAGCGGTGGAAGCAGATCCCGCTGGATCGGCTTCACCCGGTGAATCGCGAGGAAGCCGAACGCGTGCTCGCCAAGCTCAACGCCAGCGGCCCCACCGGGTTGACCGCCGAGGAACAGGCGTTCCTCGACCGCTTCACTTCGATGTAGGCTTCCCCGAGGCGAGCTGCAGCAGCCGCTTCCAGTGCGCGGCCGTGGCCGGCACGACGGACAGCCGCGGCATGCGCACGAGGGCGAGATCCTTGAACTCCGGGTCGCTCTTGATGACCGACAAGGTGACGGGCGCCGGCAGCGGCTCTCCTGCCCGCAGCTCCACCACCACCAACTTCTCGTCGGACTGTTTCGGGTCGGGGTAGGCGGCCTTCGTCACCCGGGCCGTGCCCACCGCGGCCTTCTCGCTTCCCGAGTGGTAGATCAGCACCTCGTCACCTACCTGCATCGTCCGCAGGTGTTTCAGCGCGAGCGGATTCTTCACGCCGTCCCAGACGGCGGTCTTCGCCTTCTGCAAATCTGCGAAGCTGTAGGTGGACGGTTCGGTCTTCAGTATCCAGTAGCTCATGGATTCGTCTCCTGTGGGGTGAGGCGGCGGGGCTCACTCCGCGACAAAACAGCCTCACAGAATGACATCAGCCGCCCATGTGGCGAGTCCGTCGCAGACCTCCGCAAGCACCTCGTCGGGTGTCCGTCCCGAGCTCTTCGGCACGCTGAACGAGTGATCCCCGCCTTTCACGAGATGCAGCGCGGCCCGCTCGCCCAGCCGCCGCAGTACCTGCCGCAGCAGCAACGGCTCCGCGAACTCGTCCCGTTCTCCCTGCAGGAACAGCATCGGAACTGCGACATCGTCCAGGTGATCGGCGCGCGACACGGCGGGCTTGCCCGGCGGGTGCAGCGGAAAGCCCAGGAAGGCCAGTCCGCGCACACCCGGCAGCGGCAGCTGCGCCTGTGCCGTGGAGGTCATGCGCCCGCCGAACGACTTGCCGCCGGCGATGAGCGGCAGATCGGGTGCCGCCGCAGCGGCCGCCACCACCGCGGCGCGCACTGCGGCGGCCGCCACTGCCGGCGGATCGGGACGGTGCTGCTTGCGCTCCATGTAGGGGAACTGATAGCGCAGCGTCGCCACGCCGCGCTCGGCGAGTGCCGCGGCCGTCCGCTCGAGAAACGGGTGGCGCATCCCCGCCCCGGCGCCGTGCGCCATGACGTAGAGCAGGCGCGCACCGGGCGGCTGCAGCAGCAGCGCGGAGACCTCGGTGCCGGAAGCCGGCAGGGTGATACGGAGCGGCGTCGACTCGGCCATCGGCTATTGGTCGAGGCGTTCGTGGAGACGCGTCAGGGCGGACATCAGGTCCGGCTGCTCATCGAGCACCGCCCAGAGCGGATCCTGCTTGAGGCGCTTCATGCGGGCGGGCACGGTCTTGATGGTGAAGGCGCGGATGTCGAGCTGCGGCGTCACATCGCGCCAGGTGAGCGGCGTCGAGACCGGCGCGCCGCGCAGGGGACGCGCGCTGAACGGCGCCACCAGCAGACGCCCGTGGCCGTTCTGGACGTAGTCGAGGTAGACCTTGCCGCCGCGCTTCTGCACCTGGCGTGTCACCGTCGCGATGTCGGGCAGCCGGCTCGCGATGACGCGGGCCAGCAACCCCCCCAGCGTGCGCGACTGTTCGTAGGTGCACTGGCGGCCCAGCGGAATGAGCACGTGGAGACCGGTCGAGCCGCTCGTCTTGATCCCCGTGGGCAGGCCGATGTCGTCGCACAGCTCCTTCACCGCGTGCGCGACCGTCACGACGTCGGTGAAAGGCGCGTCCTTGGGGTCGAGATCGAGAATGCACCAGTCGGGGGTTTCCAGCGTCGCGACCCGCGACGACCAGATGTGCAGCAGAATGGCCGCCATGTTGGCGATGTAGAGCAGCGAGTCCTCGGTGTCGCACACGAAATAGTCCAGCTCGCGCTGCGAGTCCTCGCTCCAGATCGTCACGGTGCGGACGAACGCCTGGGCGTACTCGGGGGCGTCCTTCTGGAAGAACGACTTCCCATTGATGCCGTCGGGGTAGCGCGTCAGCACGAGGGGGCGCTCGGCGAGATAGGGCAGCATCCAGCCCGAGACGGCCCGGTAGTACTCGATCAGGTCGCCCTTGGTGTAGCCCTCCTCGGGCCAAAAGATCTTCTGGAGATTGGAGAACTTGACCTCGGGGAGCGGGGAGCGGGGAGTGGTCGGCGGCGGTGCAGGCTCGAGAGCCGGCTCCGACCGCTCCCTGCTCCCCGCTCCCTCGACCACACACTCCTCCGCCTTCTTGTCGTCCCGGAACCGCAGGAACACCGGCTGGCGCAGCAAGCCGTCCCCCGTGATCTCCTTGTAGCGTACTTCCGCCACGAGCTCCGGCCTCACCCAGCGGCTCTCCCGCTCCGCGTGCACCGGTCCCGCGAACGGGGGCTTGTCCATGCGCAGCCGCTCCAGGTCGGCCGAGACCTCCTTGAGCTGTTTCGCCGAGAAACCGCTGCCGGCGCGTCCGATGTAGCCGAGCTTGCCGTCGCGATAGGCACCCAGGTGCAGCGCCCCGAACCCGCCGCGGCTCCCCCTGGGCTCCGTGTAGCCCACCACCACGAAGTCACCGGTCTTGTCTGCGCGGACCTTGAGCCACAGGTCGGAGCGACCGCTCGTGTACGGCGCGTCGGCCTTCTTGGCGACGATGCCCTCGAGCCCGAGACCCACGGCCTGGTCGTAGAGCGCCTCGCCATCCTTCTCGAAGTGCTCCGAGAATCGCAGCGGGCCGGCCTCCGGCAGGAGCTTCTTCAGAATCGCCTTGCGCTTGACGAGCGGCAGCCCCCGCAGGTCGAACCCCTCGAGCGCCATCAGGTCGAAGACGTAGACCGTCGCCGGGTTCTGCACCGCCGCGTGGCGGATGTCGGGCGCTCGGCCCACCCGCGCGCGGTTCTGCAGGCGCTGAAAGCTCGGCCGTCCCTGCTCGTCCAGGATGACGAGCTCACCGTCCATCACGAGCCCCTCGTAGGGCAGCGCGCGTACCGCGCGCTCCAGCTCGGGAAACGCCGCCGTGTAGTCGTTGCCGTTGCGCGTGATGAGGCGCGCCTTTCCTCCCTCGCGCGCGATCCGCATGCGATAGCCGTCGAGCTTCACCTCGAACAGCCACCCGGCACGCGTGAACGGCTCCTCGCGTGTCTCGGCGAGCATCGGCGGCACGTCCTCGGCGCGCACCGCGCGGCGTGGCGCCTTGAGCCGCTTCAGCTCGGCCACGAGCTTCGCGGTCTTGCTCGCGCCGTCGCGCAGCTCTTCGACCGTCAGCCCCGAGAGCACCGAGCCCGGGGGAAATTGATCGCCGTTGGTCGAGACGTAGCCGTCCCGCTCCTTGATGAGCAGCCATTCCTTGACGCCCTTCTTGATCTTCACCAGCGTCCAGACGCCCTTCAGCTTATATCCGCGCAGCTCGAACAGCAGCTTTCCCTTCTGCATGCCTGCGACCGGGTCCTCGAGCGGCACCCAGAGTCCCCGGTCCCACACGATCACCGCGCCGGCGCCGTAATTGCCTTCGGGGATGATCCCCTCGAACTCGCCGTATTCGATCGGGTGGTCCTCGACGTGCACGGCGAGGCGCTTGTCCGCGGGGTTGCGCGAGGGCCCCCTGGGCACCGCCCAGGACTTGAGCACCCCGTCCATCTCCAGCCGCAGGTCGAAGTGGAGCCGGGTGGCGTCGTGCTGGTGTACTATGAAGCGGCCCGCGCCGGCGCTGGCGGCGACGGTCCCGAACGGCTCCGGGGTGCGGTCCGCGGAGCGTTTGGCGCGGTAAGTGCTTAGCGCGTCGTCGGTTGGCTTGCGGTTTCCACTCACGGATTCTATAGTAGACCTCTTATGCCCCCTCATGCAATCGGCTCCGCCACGATCTCCTTCGGCCTCGTTTCCGTGCCGATCAAGATGTTCTCGGCCGGCGAATCGTCGGCCGCGATCTCGTTCAACTGGCTCCACAAGAAGGACGGGTCCCGTCTGAAGCAGCAATACATCTGCGCCAAGGACGGGGAAAAGGTGGAGGACGCCGACCGGGTCAAGGGCTACGAGTTCGCAAAGGGTCAGTACGTGATCTTCACGAAGGAAGAGCTGAAATCGCTGGAGGAGAAGGGCACGGGCTCGATCGACATCACGGAATTCGTGGACGCCGACACGGTCGACCGCATGTACATGGACCGGGTCTACTTCCTGGGACCCGAGAAGGGCGGCGACCGCGCCTTCGCGTTGCTCGGCGAGGCGCTGAAGAAGACCCGCAAAGTGGCGATCGGACAGTGGGCGGCGCGCGGCAAGCAGTATCTGATCATGATCCGCCCGCTCGGCCCCGGGCTCGCGATGGAGCAGCTGCGCTACGCCAACGAGGTGCGTTCGATCGACGAGGTGCCGATCCCCAAAGTCGACGTCAAGAAGGCCGAGGTCGACCTCGCCGTGCAGCTCATCCAGCAGGCGGCATCCGAGGCATTCCAGCCGACCAAGTACGAGGATACGGTCAAGAAGCGGATCTTGGAGCAGATCGAGCGCAAGGTCGAGGGTAAGGAGATCACCGAGGAGCCGACCGAGGCGCCCAAGACCCAGATCATCGATCTGATGGAAGCGCTCAAGGCGAGCCTCGCCAAGGGCAAGGGCGCGGCCGGGGCAGAGCGCAAGCCGGCGAAGCGTGCGGAAGCCGCGGCGAAGCCCGCGAAGACGCGGCAGGTGAAGCGCAAGGCGGCCAGCGCCTAGAGCGATGACGGGATACACCACCGAGGAGGTCGCGCGTCTCCTCGGTCTTTCCTCCGCGCAGATCCGATCCTACACCCGAGCCGGTTTTCTCTCCCCAGCGCGCGGCGCCCGCGGGGACCTGCGCTTTTCCTTCCAGGATCTCGTCCTGCTGAAGGCGGCGAAGGGACTGATGGCCGCGCGCATCCCGGCCGCGCAAGTCCGCGGCTCGCTGCGGCGACTGAAGCAGCAGCTGCCGCGCGGGCGGGCGCTCTCCGAGCTGCGCATCACGGCCGAGGGCCATCGCGTGGTGGCGCGGGACGGAGCGGTCGCGTGGAACCCTGAATCGGGGCAGCTGGTGCTCGATTTCGACGTGGCGACGCTGGCCCAGCGGGCAGCCCCGCTCGCGCGCCGGCAGGCGGCCGCGGCGCGCCGGGTCGAGGAGGATCTCGACGTCGAAGCGTGGTTCGAGCTCGGCGTCGAGCTCGAGGTGAGCGATCCCGACGAGGCGCGGGACGCCTACCGGCGCGCCCTGGAGCTGGACCCCCACCATGCCGAAGCGCACGTGAACCTGGGGCGCTTGCTGGTCGAATCGGAGCGGGCCGAGGAAGCCGAGACCCACTTTCGCGCCGTGCTGGCGGATCATCCCGACCATGCGACCGCCTGGTTCAATTTGGGGATCGCCCTGGAGGACCGGCGGCGCACCAACGACGCCGTCAAGGCTTACGAGCAGGCGATCGCGGCGGACCGCAGGCTGGCGGACGCGTATTTCAACCTGGCGCGCCTGTATGAGCAGGCGGGAAAACGGGCGGCGGCGTTGCGCAACCTGTCGAAGTACCGGCTGCTCACGGGGGAGTAACGGTGGCCCTCCGTCCCCAATCGCGTAGCTTGGTGCCGCGTGGATGACACTCGAACACGCCTGACCGCGGCGCTCGCAGGCCGCTACACGATCGAGCGTGAGGTCGGGAGCGGCGGCATGGCGACCGTGTACGCGGCTCTCGACCTGCGCCATCATCGCCGCGTCGCCGTGAAGGTGCTGCGTCCCGAGCTGGCCGCCGCGCTGGGGCCGGCCCGGTTCCTGCGCGAGATCGAGATCGCCGCCCAGCTCTCCCACCCGCACATCCTGCCGCTGCACGATTCGGGCGAGGCCGACGGTCTGCTGTTCTTCGTCATGCCATTCGTCGAGGGCGAGTCGCTGCGGACCCGCATCGAACGCGACGGCCCCCTGCCGATCCCCGATGCCGTGCGCGTGCTGCGCGACGTCGCCGACGCCCTGGCCTACGCCCATGACCATGGTGTGGTCCACCGGGACATCAAGCCGGACAACGTAATGCTGGCCGGCCGGCACGCCGCGGTGACGGACTTCGGCATCGCCAAGGCCCTGACCGACGCCGCCGGGAGCATCCAGGTCACAACCGCCGGCATCTCCATCGGCACGCCCGCCTACATGGCGCCGGAGCAATGCGCGGCGGATCCGAACGTGGATCACCGGGCCGACATCTACTCGCTCGGCGTGCTGGCCTACGAGGTGCTGACGGGAAAGCCGCCGTTCACCGGCCCCACGCCACAGGCGATCCTTGCCTCCCACCTGATGGACGAACCGGCGCCGCTGCAGCGTCACCGGGGCGATGTCCCGAGCCCGCTCGCCGACCTGGTGATGCGCTGCCTCCAGAAAAAGCCGTCCGCCCGCTGGCAGTCGGCCGGCGACCTGTTGGCCCGTCTGGAGACACCGGCGATCTCGGGGGAGATGCCGGCGGCGTCTTCGCCGCGCCGGCGCTGGCGCACGCTCGCGATCGTGGGCGTGGCCGCCGTCCTCGCGGGCGCCTGGATCGTCTCCACCCAGCGGCACGGCGCGCGCGTGCGTTACGCGCGCGAGCAGCTGCTGCCGAGGATCCAACGCCTCGCCGACAGCGGCGAGGCGGGGGCCGCGTATCGCCTGGCCCGGGAAGCGAGCACCATCATCCCCGAGGATCCGGCGCTGCAGCGCGCGTGGTCCCGGGTCGCCATCGCCGTCACCATTCGCACCGAGCCGCCGGGTGCCACGGTGTATCGCCGCGACTTCGCCGCTCGCGATACCACCTGGCAGCCCATCGGGGTCACGCCGCTGGACAGCATCTGGTTCCCCATCGGGTTCTCCAGGATCAAGGTGGAGAAGAGTGGATTCCACGCGTTTCTAGGTGCGCTGGACCCGCAATGGGCCCCGACCCGCCCGATCCGCCTGGAGAGCGATTCGACGGCGCTCCCGGGGATGGTGCGGGTGCTCGGAGCGGACCGGGTCGACCTCCACTTCCCCGGCCTCGACCATCTCGCTCCGTTGCCGCTGGCCGACTACTTCATCGATCGCACCGAAGTCACCAATCGCCAGTTCAAGGTCTTCGTGGACTCGGGCGGCTACCGGCGTCCGGAGCTCTGGCAGGAGCCGTTCGAGGAGAACGGGCGACGCCTCTCGTGGAACCAGGCCATGGCGCGGTTCAAGGACAAGACGGGACGTCCGGGGCCGGCGACGTGGGAGGTGGGTGATTACCCGAGCGGCCAGGGGGAGCTCCCGGTCACGGGCGTCAGCTGGTACGAGGCCGCTGCCTACGCGAAGTTCGTCGGCCGCGCGCTGCCCACGATCTTCCACTGGAGCCGGGCGGCGGAGACGCGGGATGCGAACTGGATCGTCCCGGCGAGCAATCTGGAGGGGCATGGACTCGCTCCGGCCGGCGCCTTCCGGGGTCTGGGGCCGTACGGCACCCTCGACATGGCGGGTAACGCCCGGGAATGGTGCCTGAACGAAACGCGGGGCCAGCGCTACATCCTGGGCGGCGGCTGGAACGACCCCACGTACCAGTTCACCGAGGCGTTCGCCCAGCCGCCGTTCGACCGGTCCGCCACCAACGGGTTCCGGCTGGCGCTCTACGCCCCCGACGATTCGACTGTCCGCGGCGCGAGCGAGCCGATTGCCTGGCCGACCCGGAACTTCGCCACGGAACGACCCGTCTCCGACGCCGTGTTCGCGATCTACCGGCGCGCCTACGACTACGATCGGACGCCGCTACTGGAAAAGGTGGAGGACACCGATTCCAGCGCCGAGGACTGGGTGGTGCAGCGGGTCTCGTTCGCCGCGGCGTATGGCGATGAGCGGATGACGGCGTACCTGTTCTTGCCCAGACGCAGCCGGCCGCCGTACCAGACGCTCGTCTACTTCCCCGGAGCGATCGCGATGGTCAGTCGCTCGCTCGAGGTCGAGGCGATCGACTTCATCCTGAAGAGCGGGCGCGCCGTGCTGTATCCCGTCTACAAGGGCACTTACGAGCGGGCGGACAACCTCAAGAGCTGGTACGCCAACGAGAGCAACGCCTACCGCGAGCACGTCGTCATGTGGGGGAAGGATTTTCGGCGCTCGATCGATTATCTCGAGACGCGGTCCGATATCGACACCGCGCGCCTCGCCTACTAC